>JAYVII010000056.1:0-3247 GCA_043770395.1 bacterium
CTACTAAAACCTCTTTATAATAACTTTGTATTGACATATATTTTTAGTTTTACAGTTTATTTTATCCAGTTTAAAACGCCCTCTCGGGCGAATTAAACTAATTATAGCACAAATACATTTTTATACAACTTTTATTTTAGAATTATTATTTTATTCTGTATGTTAAAGTTACATTTACAGTAACTTCGCTCTGTCCCTGGGGTATAAACACACCCCCGTTACTTACGTCAGACGCCATTGGTGCGGATGATTCTTTGGTCATATACATATATTCACGAGGATTATTATCACTAAAACTAATCAAGTCCTCCAAATCTACATCCAATTGATCAGTCAGTACTTTGGCTTTAGCTTTGGCATCCTCTATGGCTTTGCCCCTGGCTTCAGATCTTACCTTATCCATGTTATCCACAGTGAACTCTGGGCCACTTATATTATTAATACCAGCAACAGTAAGTGATTCTAATACTTTGCCCACATTGTCTAAATCACGCACTTTTACAATTATATTATGAGACACTTCATATCCTTCTAGCTTTTGCTTAGAGGTGCAAGGCATATATACCGTAGCCACACAGTATTCATAATTATATTTAGGATATACATTATAGCTAGAAGTTTTGATATCTTTGTCTTCAACTTTCAACATAGCTAAAGCCTTTTTAACTTTATCCATTTTAGCACTTACCAAAGCTTGCGCTTCTTTACTTGTATATTTAGTTTCATTTATAGTAAAGCTAACGCTCGCTATGTCAGGACTTATCATTACTTTGTTTTCGCCTGTCACAGTAATACTATTAGAACTTGTGTCCTTCATAGAATCCCAACTCTTTATCAAAGTCACGCCAGCAACCAGCATTAAAACAATAGCAGCTACGGCTGCCCATTTCAAACTTTGAAACAATTTATCTTTTTCCATATTTTTTCTTGCACATCATTACTTAGACAATGACGTAGTAAATAAATTAATAATTAATAACACTTTTAGGTACATCAAAAAGCTTTTGAAGCCTTACTATTAAATTATAACAAAAAAGGTGATATAATGTAACAATGTTATTAGACAGACATATATTTTTACTTCGTCACGGGGAAACAGTACTCAACGCCAAACATATAAGGCAAGGTCCTAATGGTGAATTGAGTGAATCTGGTCGCGACCAAGCTCGTCGTGCTGGCCAAAGATTAAAAAGCTTCAAAATAAGAAAGATGATAAGTAGTCCCTTTGAACGTACTATAGAAACCTCCAACATCGTGGCTGGAATACTTGGTCTGGAATATAGCCTTAATGACCTATTGGTGGAAAGACGCAATCCCACTGAAATAGTAGGCAGAAGCTACGAAGACCCAGTAACCGTACAAATAATAAACTTTATAGATAAGTCTTTTCATGATCCTAATGCTAGATATTCGGACGAAGAAAACTTTACCGATATGAGGTATAGAGCTATAGCACTTAAAAAATATTTGGAAGAAAAAGCAATAGATAATACTCTATGCGTATCTCATGGTATATTTCTTAAAATGTTTTTATCTGTAGTACTTATTGGAGACAATTTATCTATATCAGATTATATTAAATTATCTGTATACAATACCGCTGATAACGCAGCGATATCATTAATTACTTATAATCCTATTAAGAAATTCTTTGGGCAAAATCCTTGGAAAATATTAGCCTATAATGATACCAGCATGTAATGCTATTTCTTTTTAGTGTCAGATTATTCATCTTTACTTTTATTTTTTTCCGAGATAGGAACAGAAGACTGCTTCGCTATAAATTTTTTAGCTTCTTCTAATTCCTTTTTTAACTGCTCTAAATTTGGATTTAACTTTATAAGGTCATCCATAATAAAAGTATAATCTTTATATAGACCTAATTTAAAATATTCTACAGCTAACATATAAGCAACATTTTGATTATCTGGATTAGCTTTTAAAGCTTCTTGTAATACATAAGCTTTTTTATCCCTAGACTGCTCTATTTCCATCATATCAGCCAAAGTCAAATAAGCTGGTAAAAAATTAGGTTTGACAGATAGCATCCTGTCTATTAGCAGACCAGTTTTATCCTTCATACCTTTTGCATATTCTAATTTGGACAAGCCTAGCATATGATCAGGATTATATGGGTCAATAATAATAGCCTTATTATAATCGCTAGTTGCCAATTCATAATAAGTTTTATTATCAAGTATAGAGGCAGTTTCGTATATGGTCGCTCTATTTATATATACATAGGGATTACTTAAATTTTTATAAACAGAAAGATTGGCTTCAGATAAAGATTTGTCTATTAGTATTTTAAACTCTGCCATTAATTTTTCATCTCTGCCTTCTTTACTGGCATTTAAATATAAATTTGTAGCTTCTTGTAAATATACTCTAGATTTTAAACTATTAGCAAAATTATTTGGATATATTTTGTTTGCTAAATCTATTCTTGATAATAGCGCTTTGGAATCTTTGTCATTATCATATTTTACTATTGCCTTATCTATCATTTGATATGATAGATATTTACATATAAGTAATAATATTAATAAAAAGAAAATAATATATGCTATGTATTTTAAAAAGAAATTCTTTTTTGTTCTTATTTTTATATTGTCACTATTCATACTTTCATTATTAGATGGTATATACAGAATAGCTATATAGTACAACAAGAATATTATATTATTGGTTATAAACCATATCATAATTGTACCTACTGCTATATATAATATATGAATCAAATTATAAAATGCCACCTTACCTTTATACTGCTTGGCTTCATTAAACAAATATATAACTTTATACAAAGCTACAATTATTATTAATATAGCGACTATGCCCATCTCTATTAATAATTTAAAGAAATTACTACTAGCATTTTCTATATTACTATTATAATATGAGTCAGTCATACTAGATGCTGGTCTATACTTCATCCATACATTAGAAAATTGATTTGGTCCCGCACCCAACATTTTGTTTTCTAAAAAGCTTTGCTTGGCCAAAGTCCAAGAGGTTTCCATGCTAGGCCTTACATCATTAAAACTGACTTTGTAAAAACCCATGAACTTATTAGCTACTTTTGTCTGTACTTTTTCTGGTGTAAATATTGCCATTTCTCCGCTTATCAGCATTATTGATGACAAAAAAAACAGGACTATAAAAAATACTTTTTTCCATATTTGTTTATATTTAAAAAACAGAAATATGGAACCCATAAGACTAAAAATACTTATAGCGCTAAAAT
>JAYVII010000057.1:0-8718 GCA_043770395.1 bacterium
CGCGACCTTCGGTCGCGCACTTGGTGTATTGTATTTGTTGTGTTATCATAATTATATGAACAAGCTGGACAAAACAAAATATAAAAATGTAATACTCTATCTATGCGAATCACTGGGCGGTAGTATAGAAGGTAAGAAAAAATTAGCAAAGCTTTTATATTTCGTTGATTTTGATATGTTTGAATATAAAGAATCTATGAAAACTATAACTGGCGACACGTACAAAGCCTTCCCTATGGGTCCAGTACCAGAAATATTCATGTATATAATAGAAAATATGCAAACACAAAAAGAGATATCTAGAAAAGAAAAAAAAATAGGTAACGGATACTTACTGATCGACACTTTCAAAGCTGAAGCATCTCCAGATATGTCAGTTTTCTCCACAGATGAAAAGTTTATTTTAAATAGAGTAATTTCAAAGTATAGCAAATTAAATGGTAAACAATTAGAGGATTTGACCCATGGTGAAGCTCCTTGGAATGGTGTTAGACTTGGTGAAAATATACCATTTGAACTTACATTTTATAGAGATACAGAGTTTGTATAATCTAAATCGAAATGGATTTCTATAGTCACACCAAATTTTACACAGAGCTAAAATCTTTGTTGAAGAAATACAAAAGTAATACTGATGTTGGTTTTGATAATTTAAAAAATTTGCTATCTATATAATTTAGTCCAACAGGCAGAGAAGAAATAATCGACCACAGCAAGATACATAGAATTTTGGATATTGAGTTTTCAAACGTATCGATTTGGAAAGTAGAAATGAATGTCAGGGGATTGAGGCCAAGTCAGTGGCCTAGAGTATGGTTTTTACTTTTAGGTGATGCAATATATTTTTTACATATAGCTACTCATCAAGATAATTATGATAATAAAGAGTCGGATAAAGTAGCAAAAGAAAGAGCTGGTGATTTTTTATAAAAATAAAGTATGCATTTACAACCACACTTCAATATGGTAATATAAATTCGTACTAGAATTATTTTCTGAATTTGATATTTTCTGGATCTGGCCTCGGCCAGAGTTCTCAACCACAACTTGGCTTGCACCAAGTTCAACTCGTCAAGGAGACGAACATGATCGGTCCTTCTACTGTAAACGCGCTTGCTGAGCAAGCTGCAGCTGAGCAAGCAGAATTAGCCAAGCTGTCACCCGACAAGCAGTGGGCGATCAAGTTCGAGGACTTGGTGAGTCGACGTCCTCAGAAGTCAGAGATCTGGTCTCTCTTGCCAGATTGGCTTTGCAAGCGATTGGGCCACGAAGACCGCTTGCTGGTTCGCCAGGAAGCTTGGCAAGCCGAGTTGCAAGTTCTGATCATGAGTGTCGACTTGGATCTTATGGTGCCTGGCAGCAATCTGTCGCATGTGCTGTTGCGGCATCATCGGATACTACTGTCTGATGTTTCAGCACTGATCAGAGGCACGAATCAGGCCCAGAATCAGCAGATCACAAACTTTGGCAATCGCTTGCAAAAGCTTGTAGAAAAAATGGGGGCAGCGAAGTTGGCGATTCAATTCAACGTTTGGGATTACGAGGATAAATACGGTGCCGAGTGGAACCAAACTCTGAAACGTTGACTATTCTCATCGCCTCTCAGCTTCAGCCTCGGCTCGGCGCTTCGCGCCGAGCTTTTTGTATTTGTGGCTTGCAAAATTTCTTCCTTTCTGTTATAAATTATACATGCAAGAAGAAGAAAAATTAAACACAGAAAATACTATTAATGAAAGTGACGATACTAATAATTTAGCAGATTTGATTGATGATAACAATGACATGGGTGACGAGCCAATAGCTGAATTTATCGAGCTGGGGGACGATGGGGAAGAAATGGATGGTAATGGCACGGTTAAGAAATTAAGAGACAAAATTAAGAAATTGGAAATAGAAAAAGCTGAGTATCTCAACAGTTGGCAGAGGACTTTAGCTGATTATAAAAATCGCGAAATGGGAATAGCCAAAGAGCGCCCAGAATGGGGCAAAATGGCCATCAGGAGCTTTGCTGAGGACTTGTTGATAGTAATGGATACATATGACGCGGCCAAGAGTAACGTATCAGCTTGGGAGATGGTGGATGCTAATTGGCGCTCGGGCATAGAGTATATATTTAATACCTTTGAAAATAAATTAAAAGAGCAAGGCTTTGAAAAGTTCGGTGCTGTGGGTGACGTCTTTGATCCTAATGTACATGAAGGTCTGGGTACTGTGAAGATATCAAGCGATGATCAATCAGCCGCCGCAAATGCTATGTCCTACAAGGAAAACACCATTGCTCAGCTAATAATGAGTGGATATAAATATAATGGTAAAGTTATCAGACCAGCCAAGGTCAAGGTGTATAGTGCGGAGTAAGCTTGCTAAAAATTTATAAAAGGTGTATAAATAATGTATGAGAAGTATAACATTTGATACGAAGTTGTTTGATTATAATAGTTTAAAAGAAGATTTGGTAGCTGTACCAAAGTCACTTTTGCGTGACTATATAAAGCTTTTTAATAAAAATAAAAAGACCAATGAAGCAGAATGGATATTAACAAAACAGGACATATTAAATAGCGTAAAAGACGCAAAAGATGCTTATAAAAAAGGGGAGCTGATAGAGCTTTAAAATGTATGTATTTTGTTAATATATCACAGTCAGCTTTTAAGAAAATTAAAAAACTAAGTAATATTGATTCTAAAAACTTTTATAAAGTTGTGGAAAAGCTTAAAATAGATCCTTTTAATCAAAGTTTGAAAACTCACAAACTCAAGCCGCCTTTTGTTGACACTTATTCTTGCAGTTTAAGTTTTAAGAGAAGAGTTTTGTTTATCATTTTAGTCAAAGATAATGTGACCATAATTGATATAGGGTCCCATGATGAAGTATATTAGCACTTGCAAAAAGTTTAGTAAAGGTGTATAAATAATGTATGAAAAATAAAGTTGCAATAGTCACAGGAGCTTCTAGAGGCATAGGTAGAGCCATAGCCGTGGCACTGGCTGCTGAAGGAGTTAAAGTTGTTGTGGACTATTATAATGATCAAGAATTAAATGCTGAAAATGTAGTCGCTGATATTGTTAGAAATGATGGTGTCGCCATCAAATTTAAAGCTGACATAAGAGAAGAAAGTGAAATAAAAAGTTTGGTTGATTTTACTTTAGATCAATATGGACAAATAGATTTTATAATTAACAATGCTGGTATTGTGTATGATAAGGAATGGAGTGCAAAGACTGTCGACGAATGGGAGGACGTATATAAAACAAATACCTTGTCTAATTTCTTAATGATCAAATATGCAAAGGAGAGCTTGGTTAATAGTAATCAGGCTAGAGTAATTAATATTTCTTCAACTAATGCTATAGATAGAAACTCACCATTTTCTATGGATTATGATGCTTCAAAGGCGGCAGTAATAAGTCTTACCAAGAATATGTGCAAAGCTTTGGCCCCCAATGTAAATGTAAATGCTGTGTTGCCTGGATGGGTTAATACTAAAATGAATGATGGTTTAGATGCCAACTTTGTTAAAAAAGAAACAGACAAAATTGCTTTAGGGCGTTTCGCTGAGCCAGAAGAAATAGCGGATGTAGTAGTATTTCTTTGCAGTGAAAAAGCTAAATATATCAATGGTTCTTGTATTGTTGTTGACGGTGGAAGGTGTGACTAGAGTATAAGTTTCTAGGAGAAAATTTATAGTTTTGCTATAATCAAAGTATGATAAAGAAAACTAAATTTAAATTAGGCGAAGACGGATTTGAGGCTGAATTTATAAATACTGTAGCTACGGCTATTATGGAGGTGGTAGATAAAAAAATAGAGAAAGTAGAGACAAGACTACATCTTGTCCTAGAAAAGAACTTGGATGATTTTCGTGTATATGGCGATATGATATCAGGAACCAATGATACGATTAAAAGACTTTCTGATAAAGTAGATAATATAGAACACAGAATGGAAAGGATGGAGAATAAAATGGATAAGGTAGAGAGTAGACTAGATGGTATAGAAGATAAATTAGAAAATGTAGAAGGTGATGTAGGCCAAATTAAAACTTATATATTTAATAATGTCGAACCTCGTATACATGTATTGGAATTTAGAGAAAAAGTAGCATGAGTAATGAATTAAATTTTTAAAGATGATCACTTGCAAAAGATTTATAAAAGGTGTATAAATAATATGAGGAAATAAAAATATCAAAGTATAGAAATGAATACAATAATTTTACAAAAGAAATATTTAGTATTAGTAGAAACTGCAAAAGATATGTGGACGCTATTTCTGGTGATTGTGAATTTTATTTTTACAATAAGAGAAAAGATAAATAATAAAGTAAATGAAGTTAAAAATAAAGTTACCAACTTTTCAAAAGTATTATATTCTTATTTTTTTAATATAAATAGGGCTTATATACCGCTTTTAATAAGTATTGATAATAGATCAAATGATATAGCTTTTAAAAATAATGACGATAGCTACATATATTCTAATTTGCTATCCCCACCTCATTTTTAAGTTTTTATTATTAAATTAACTTATAAATATATGGCATTAGATCCGGCAAGTTTGAGAGATGCAGTTAGAATCGCGCAAGGTGGAGAAACAAAAATGACACCTGAAGCTAGAGCACTATGTGATGAAAGAAGTATGCTCAGAAAAGAAGCTTTTGAGATCGATAGTAGCAAAGGGCTAGGAGATGACACTTCAACATTGGCAGAGGGCGATATTGCAAGATTAAAAGATATTGAAAAAAGACTGGCTGATATAAAATTGAGACTTATAGAATTAGGAGTTGAAAATGAGACTAAAACTCTAGAAGAAACATTCAAAAATAATAATTAAGAAATTACTAAAAATTAATCTAAACAAAAACTATGGCAAAAATAATAGGAATTGACTTGGGTACTACTAATAGCGCGGTTGCAATTATAGAGGGTGGAGTGCCTAAAATTATTGAGAATTTAGAAGGTAATCGTACCACTCCGTCAGTGGTGAGTGTGTCAAAGAATGGTGAACGCACAGTAGGTGCTGTGGCCAAGAGGCAAGCAGTGATGAATCCAAAGGATACTATATACGGAGTAAAGAGATATATGGGGCATAACTTCTCAGACAGTGAGGTCAAGGATGATATAGGTCGTGTGACTTATGGAGTAAAGGAGGGTCCTAATGGTAGTGTCTTGGTAAATTTGGGTGGCAAAGATATGCGTCCCGAAGAAATATCAGCGATGATATTACAAAAGATCAAGTCCGATGTGGAGGCGAAATTAGGAGAGAAAGTGACTGAGGCGGTGATAACTGTGCCTGCATATTTTAATGATACGCAGAGGCAAGCTACCAAGGATGCTGGTGCTATTGCTGGATTAGATGTAAAGCGCATTATCAATGAGCCCACAGCAGCAGCTCTAGCTTATGGCTTTGATAAAAAGAAAGATGAAAAGTTAGCGGTGTATGACTTTGGAGGTGGTACATTTGATATATCTATATTAGAGGTGGTAAATTTGGATTCGGATGATAATATAATACAAGTCAAGTCAACTGGCGGAGATTCGCATTTGGGTGGTCGTGATATAGATCAAGAAATTGTAAGCTTTATCAAAAATAAATTCAAAGCAGAGACCAATATAGACCTTAGTAGCGATTCATTGGCTATGCAGAGGCTGGATGAAGCAGCAGAGAAAGCTAAACATGAATTATCTACTCAAGTAGAGAGCAAAATATTCCTCCCTTATATTTCAGTGGGTGCTGATGGACCAAAGAATCTGGACGTGACATTGACTCGTGCAGAGCTAGAAAACATAGCCAGGCCATTTGTAGAGAGATCTATTAAAATCACAGAGCAAACATTGAAAGATTCTGGATTTAGTAAATCTGACATACATGAAATAATTATGGTAGGAGGACAAACTAGAATGCCCATGATAATTGAGGCAGTCAAGAATCTCTTTGGTAAAGAGCCTAATAGGTCAGTTAATCCAGACGAGGTGGTGGCGTTGGGCGCTGCCGTGCAGGGTGGAGTGTTACAAGGTGATATCAAGGGCGTGCAATTATTAGATGTGATACCACTATCTCTAGGTATAGAGACCATGGGTAATGTGGCTACGAAATTGGTGGAGAAAAATACAACCATACCCACACATCGTTCGCAGACATTCTCTACTGCTGCTGATAATCAAACTAGTGTAGAAATACACATAGTACAAGGAGAGAGACCTATGGCTGTGGATAATAAATCCTTAGGACAATTCATATTGGATGGTATACCACCAAGTCCTCGTGGAGTACCACAAGTAGAGGTGACCTTTGATATAGATGCTAATGGCATATTGAATGTAAAAGCCAAAGATAAAACAAGTGGTAAAGAGCAATCTATACGCATAGAGGCTTCATCAGGACTTACTGATGAAGAAATAAAGAAAATGCAAGCTGATGCTGAAGTCAATGCTGAGAGTGACAAAATAAAAGTAGAATTAGTAGAAGCTAAAAATAATGCTCATCAATTGGTAAATACTGCTGACAAAGCACTCAAAGATGCTGAAGGTAAAATAACAGACGAAATTAAAAATGAAGTAGCAGAGAAGATTAATAACCTTAAATCTAAGGCGACGTCTGAAGATAAGGCTGAAATAAATAAAGCCAGCGAAGAGTTAAACACTGCCATGATGAAAATCGGCGAACATATGAAGACAGCAAATGACAATACTGCTACAGCTACTGCAGAGCCAGAGCAGCCAGCGCAAGAGGAACCTAACTCAACCCCCTCCTAAATCCTCCCACAAGGGGAGGACTTCCACCCAAATGCAATTCGTGCTATTATAATGTAATAAATTATGTCCAAAAAAGATTATTATCAAATATTAGGTGTAGACAAAAAAGCGAATGAAGATGAGATAAAGAAAGCTTTCTTTAAAATAGCATCTAAACATCACCCCGACAAAGGTGGTGATGACAAGATATTTAAAGAAGCTTCTGAGGCCTATGGTACTTTGTCTGATAACAAGAAACGCAAAGAGTATGATATGTATGGACAGACCTTTGCTGGTGCGGGACAACAGACAGGAGGATTTAGTGGCTTTGAAGGATTCAATATGAATGACTTTCAAAATATGGAATTTGATTTTGGTGACTTGGGAGATATGTTTGGAGATATGTTTGGTGGTGGCTATACTGGCAGACGAGAAAGGCGTGGACGTGATATATCAATAGAGATAGAGGCTACATTTAAAGAAAGTATATTTGGTACAGAAAGAAATGTACTTATAAATAAAATTTCTAAATGTGATAAATGTAATGGACATGGTGGAGATATAGCCAAAGGTAAAGTGACCTGCCAGTATTGTAATGGTAAAGGTCGCGTGACTGAGGCCAAACGTACCATAATGGGAGTATTTCAAAGTGTACGTGAATGTGATCACTGTGAAGGTTCGGGTGATTCTTATAAAGAAAAATGCGTCACTTGTAAAGGCAATGGCGTAATTAGCGGCAGACAAGAAATAAAAGTAGTAGTGCCTCCTGGTATGAGTGGTGGTGAGATGATACGTATGAGTCAAATGGGTGAAGCCGTCAAGGGTGGCATAGCTGGAGATCTGTACGTAAAGGTCAGGGTGGCTGCTGATAAACATTGGTCACGTGTTGGCAATGACTTGGTATATACTCACGATGTGAAGCTAACAGATGCTATATTAGGCGCTACACATAATATAATAGGACTTGATGGGGACATGTCTATGGCCGTGCCAGCAGGATCCAATACAGGAGATGTATTAAAAGTCAAAGCCAGAGGTGTGCCGTATAATGGAGGTAGAAACAGGGGTGAAGCCTTGATTAAAATTAATGTAGTACTTCCTAAAAAGCTGGACAAAGAGACCAAGAAATTGATAGAAGGATTGAGGGATTTGGGATTGTAGAGGAAACACTCAAAACAAAAGAGGGACCGCTTCGCGGTCCCTCTTTTGTTTTGAGCATGATGTGATATAATCAATATATGAAAAAGAAAGTTCTGGTATCTGGTATTCAGTCAAGTGGAAGGTTACACATTGGTAATTACTTTGGTGCGATGAAGCAAAATATAGATTTGCCAAATAGCTCAGACTTTGAGTCCTATGTATTTATTGCTGACTATCATTCTATGACTAGCTTGACTGATGCCAATGAGAGACGTAAATCTTCTTTTGATTTGGCCTGTGCTTATCTCGCTTGTGGGCTTGATATAGAAAAGGTCTTTCTATTTAAGCAGTCTGACGTGCCAGAACATACAGAATTATCATGGATATTGTCCACAGTGACACCTATGCCAATGCTTATGCTCGCACATTCATATAAGGACAAAATTTGGAAATATTTTTTAGAAGAAGCAGAAAAAACTATTCAAGCTGAAGTAAGCACTCCTGAAAGAAAGCAAAATAGAATTAATTTTTTGTTTGATTATAAAAATTATAAACCACAAGACTTAGCATTTTTGGGTTTTGGAAGTAAAAGATATACACAGGAGGAGAATCTAAAAAATATACAAAAGGTCGCCGATAAATATAGTATAACAATTGAGGATGTTGAATTTCTGGTAATTTTATTAATGAATAAGGAGGAATTATCTGTAAATAAAATAAACGCTGGGCTATCCACATATCCCGTACTGATGGCGGCGGACATATTGATGTATCAAGCAGATGTGGTACCAGTAGGTAAAGATCAAGAACAACATATAGAGATGACAAGAGAGATGGCTGGTA
>JAYVII010000058.1:0-8714 GCA_043770395.1 bacterium
CCGGTACTAGATCTTTTTAAATCTCTTTTAAAAGTTGGTATTTCGATACAGGTTTCTCCTGGTAAAATAGAAAATGGAGTAGGCTCAAAATCAAAGTCTATTAAATTTAAACATATAAATAATGAAACTTATGAAATTGTTATAGTTGTAAATGGTGCTAGGCAAGAATTTAAAGTTTTTACAAAAGTAGGCTATGAAGACATTAGAAAACATTTTAAAAAAGATAAAAATTTAAGAGAGTGGAGTATAAATTATATAGATAGCCGAAATACCAATCAAAATTTAGACGACAAATATAAAGTTTGATTTCTCTGCTCAATATGTGCTAATATATAAGCAAACGTCAACAGTCGTTGACGTAGCAACACGTGCACTTTGGTGCAAGGAGACATGTCATGGCATTTCGTGGAGATAAAAGAAACGACTACACCGAAGCCACAGCATTGCTTACTAAACTCGACGTCTATACCACAAATATGTTTTGGGACGGACTTGTGCCGGGGTTAGTAACTCTCAACCATTTCTGGTCCAGAGCAATTGAATGGGAAAATACAATGCTAATAGCCAAAAAAGTTGGTCTGCCTAGTTGCATAAATGAATTACCAACTCTGACCCAACGCTTGGTAAAGATTCTGGAGCCCAATGTCGAACACATCCGCTCGAGAATAATCGAGAGGGATGAGGATAATCACAAGTTCTTTGTCTGGCTCGACGAAGTGTTGGTCGCCGCCGGCTCACCACCACCCGGACAATTCATGGCGCCGATTTTGGTAAGGCGGCGCCAGGAAGTCATTGTGGTGGCAGCTAAAGCCTTTGCAGGAGCGCTTGATTTAAGTGATTTGCCTCCCAGTGTTGCCAATCGGTTGCTTTTGGTTTTTGAAAAAGCCCTGGTGCAAGGGCTAACGCCTGATGTGAGCGAGAAAACTCGCATAGCCTGCCTAGAGCAACGGTGCAAAAATCTTCAAGCCTCACTGCTGGCTTGGAAATCATTGCCACAGGCAAAGGACGGTTGATTGAGAGAAGCAGGACGTTCGGCGCATGCGCCGAGTAGGATTAAAGCTGGTTTCGAGGGCGATCCGTGAGATCGCCCTTTCATTTTGCTGTTACGTTTTCCCTTGCAAAATAATCATTTTCATGCTATTATTCGTCGATTATGCAACAAGAAATTAGAAATATCGCGATTATCGCACACGTAGACCATGGCAAGACCACATTGACTGATTCATTGATGAAGCAATGCGGTACCGGAGAGGAGGGATACACTATGGACTCCAATGCCATAGAGCGCGAACGTGGTATTACTATTTATGCCAAGAATACTAGCGTAGAATACAAAGGGGTCAAGATCAACATCGTAGACACACCAGGACATGCGGACTTCGGATCTGAAGTGGAGCGTGTACTAAAGAGTATAGACTCGGTACTGCTACTCGTGGACGCTCAGGAGGGACCTATGCCACAGACTAGATTTGTACTAAAGAAATCTCTCGAATTAGGGCTGAAACCTATAGTAGTAATTAACAAAATAGACAAGCCGGCCGCAGACGCTGTGCGTGTGCATGATGAAGTCTTTGAGCTATTTCTCGAGCTGGGTGCCAATGATGAACAATTAGACTTTGCTACTGTATATGCTATAGGTCGCCAAGGAGTAGCCATGAGGACTATGGCAGACCCTCATGTGAATTTGGATCCGCTACTAGATGTTATTTTAGAAAAAGTACCCAAGGCATCTGGAGATATTACCAAACCATTCATAGCACAAGCCTTTAACTTGGCTTATGATAATTTCCTCGGACGTATGTGCTCGGCTCGTATATATGATGGTACCGCTAAAGTAGGTGAAGAGCTTATAATTAAAAGTAAAGATAAGCTAAGCAGAAAAGGAAAGATTGCAAAAATATTTAAATATCGTGGAGTGGCCCGCGTAGAAAGTGATACAGCCGAGGCCGGAGACATCGTGATGATTGCTGGATTCCCTGATATATTTATTGGTGAGACTTTTGTCAAAAATGAAAATCAAGAAGCTTTAGCAAATATTGGAGTGGATGAACCAACTATTAGCCTTAATTTCTTTGTTAATGATTCACCTTTTGCAGGTAGAGAAGGTAAATTCGTAACTGGTCGCCAAATCAGAGACAGATTGGAGAAGGAATTAGAGGTCAATGTAGGCCTCAAAGTAGACTTTGATGGTGGAGATAGATACAAAGTATATGGTAGAGGAGAAATGCATATAGCAGTATTGCTCGAGACTATGCGTCGTGAAGGATATGAAATGCAAGTATCGCAACCCCAAGTAATTATACATACATTAGCAAATGGTGATAAAGAAGAACCATATGAAGAGGTGGTGATTGACGTACCTACAGAAAGTAGTGGCATAGTAATGGAAAAACTAGGAAAAAGAAAAGGTATGGTATTAGATATGGTAGAAAAGGATGGCATTACTAGAGTGAAAGCCGAGATACCAACTCGTGGATTACTCGGATATAGAGGCGAATTCATAATGGACACCAAAGGACTAGGTATATTATCTGCTAGATTTACTAAATTCGGCCCATATGTAGGCAGAATTGATAGGAGGGAAGTCGGATCCATGACAACTATGGAAACAGGCAAAGCCCTTGGATTCTCACTTTGGAATTTACAAGATCGTGGAGTAATGTATATAGGTCCAGCCACAGAAGTCTATGAAGGTATGATAATTGGTAATACAAGTAAAGGTGAAGAAATGGTAGTAAATCCCACCAAAGGTAAACAGCTATCAAATATGCGCTCATCCGGAGCAGATGAAGCTATCACTCTCACTCCACATTGGGAAATGACCATAGAGCGTGGTCTCGAAATCATGAATAGTGACGAATATTTAGAAGTCACACCGAAATCAGTAAGGCTTCGTAAAGAATATCTGACAGAGACAGAGAGGTCTAAAAATAAGAGAAAGAATTAATACACCTTCCTCATAATCTTGTCTGACAGTGATCTAATAATTGTGATTATTTCTGGGAATTTGTCACCATACTTTTCGTCGAGGATTTGAGCTTGGGATACTAGATGGTTTTCTGCTTCTTCTTTGCTTACGTTATTTTTTTTAAAATAAGCTCCGCCATTACTCCTGTGAGTGAGCTTAGTCATCACCTTGTCCATCAGCTTTACAAATTTGGCTTCGTCGTCTTCTTGTTTATCGTATTGTGTTATGGTGCCGGCTATCCAATTATAATTAGCGCTAAATTCATCTTTGATTTTCTGAAAAGCTTTTTCTTCTCGTATAGCTTTCTCTTGCCAATTTACCGTATTAAAATTAAATGTGTTAGTATCTCCAGCATAAGCTTCCACCAGATCATGCACCAGTGCATATTGAGCTATTTTACCAATATCGAGAGCTGGGTACAGCTTGCTAGCTACCGAGCAAGCACATACGCCTAACATCACAGTGTGATCAGTATCAGACTCCAGCGTCACCCCATCTTCGAGCAAAGTCACTCTATTAACTTTTGCGAACTTAGAGATTAAACTTGCTATATCCACCAGTCCTTGCTCGATATTTTCCATATATTATATTGTAGCACAAAAGGTATTTTTGTGATATATTATATAGACAATCTTCCACTTATTACTCCTACCTTGGTGAGAGCATATGTGGAGGTTGTGTTATAAATTGGGGTATCGTCTAATGGTAGGACAGCAGTTTCTGGAACTGTTAATCGAGGTTCGATCCCTTGTACCCCAGCAATGAAAAATAAAATTATAAACAAAATTTCAAAGGTAACCATTGCAAAAAATACAACTGTTTCCAAAATGGAAACAGTTGAAACTAAAAAATCTGTTATTTATCAAGCTAAAAACGGAGCTATTGAATTACGTGGTGATGTTAAAAATGAAACAGTGTGGGCTACTTTAGATCAAATATCTGAAGTATTTGATCGTGACAAATCTGTAATATCAAGACATATTAAAAATATCTATAACGAAGGTGAGTTAACAGAAAAATCAACTGTTGCAAAAAATGCAACAGTTCAAGTGGAAGGATTGCGTTCTATACAGCGTGAACTAATTTACTATAATCTGGATGTAATAATTTCAGTTGGCTACAGAGTAAATAGTAAAGTAGCTACTGGGTTTAGAGTTTGGGCAACAAAAACTTTAAAAGATACATAAACGACAAGGCAAATCAACAGATAGTGCTTATGGCTGATTCTTCCTACAACTATGAACCAATATATCTACACCCCGAAGATGAGTTTAGTGTAAATGGAAAAGTAGTCGATATTATTAAAAAACCTAATTTAAAATAAATTTATGGCAAAAAATATACACACAGTTTATAACGGAGACAGAAAGATGTGGGAGACTAAAAAAGAGGGTCAAGCAAAACCTCTTGCTTCTTCTCATACAAAATCGGCGGCAGAAGAAAAATCTGTTAGGGAAGCAAAGAACGCGAAGGTCGAACATGTTATTCACAACAAGGATGGCAAAATTAGCGACAAAGATAGTTACGGTAAAGATCCTAATCCACCAAAAGATAAAAAGAATTAATTATGAAAAAAGCTCAACCAGAAAAAAGAAAAGCTATTTTATCTTATGAAGAGATGAAAGTTGCCATTCCAAAAATTGAAAGAAGAATTCAAGATCTCAAAAGTTTTGATGTTAACACTGTATCCAAACAATTTAGTCCAGAAGTTAAATCTTTGGAAACTAAATTAGAGCAATTTTTATCTGATCTATACTCTCCAGATACAGTTGAGTACGACAAATATAATTGGAGTCTTACTAATATTGATTGTCAGACTATGAATATGATGTACGAAACCCCGCTTCATGAAGTTAGACATGCCATTATAGAAAACATAGCTAGATCTATTTCGGTGTTAGAAGCAATAAAAAGCCACTTTGTTGAGACACTAGAAGACGCAGGTCATATTGGTTCGGTAAAACCAATAAAAGCTTATGAAGGCTTAGAATTGCATCCTGTAATTGCAAGAGCCTCGAGTAATTTATATAAAGGCGGACACTATGCTAATGCGGTAGAAGATGCAGTTAAGGCTCTAAATGGGCTAGTTAGACTTAATAGTGGCATAGATGGTAAAGATGGAGTTCAGTTAATGGAGTCTGTTTTTAGTGTAAAAAATCCAATTTTAAAAATTAATCAATTACTATGTCAATCTGACCTAGATGAACAAAAGGGATTCATGTATTTATTTTCTGGTGCAGTTTCTGGACTAAGAAATCCTCGTGCACATGAAATTATAAAAGACGATCCAGAAATGGCTTTAGAGTTTATTGCGTTTATAAGCCTTTTGGCAAAGTTTGCAGATAAAGCAAATAAGTAACCGATAGATGAAGAAGAGACATCATACAGTTCCAAAGTGTTATTTAGAAAACTTCACAGATCACGAAGGGTTCGTATGGGTACTAGATACTAAAAATAGTATATTTCGTATTAAGCCTGAAAATATTCTTTTAGAAAATCATTTCTATACAATTACACTTAAAAATGGCGAGAAAAGTTTAGTAGTTGAAGACACACTCGCTAATATTGAAGGTGCTTATATTGGTATATTTCAAAATAAAATTTCTAAAGATTGTTTTTTAACTATGGAAGAGCGAGCAAAAGTCGCAGTATTTATTGCCGCACTTTATATCCGAACTTCACCCTATAGAGAAAACATGCGATCTGCTTTAGGAAGACTCAAAGATGGAATAGAAGATTGGAAAAAGCAATTTGAAACTATGAGTGACGAATCAAAAAGAGCTATGAGTGCGATACCTTCGTCTAGTAGTGGTGAGTCTATAAACATTGAAGATTTGGATAGTTACATAAAAGACTTCAATGAACATCATTCTGTAAATATTATAGAGTACTTAGCGAAAATTTCTCAAATTATATTTAATATGAAATGGTCAATTTGGAAAGACCAAGATTCTAATTTCGTTACAAGTGATGACCCTGTCGTATTACTACGTCCAGAGTCAATAAAAAAATATGGAGCGAAAGCTATTGGTAGTACACCCGGATTAGCTTATAGAGATACTGAACTTACACTACCTTTGTCGAAAGACAGATTGCTTTTAGCTGGTTGGATACTAAATGAAGATACATATATGGACGTCCCTAGTGATATTGTTGAAAAAATAAACCATAGAACTATTACTGGATCTTCCGAAAGAATAATTACTAAGTCAAAAGAAGATGCTGAAAAAATTAAAGACAAATATACCGAAACCACACATTTAAGTACAAATAAGCTACAGTAGTAGTGTCCCATTTTGTCTCATTTTATGAACAACAAAGATAAAAGAAACCCAGAGAACTGGACTAAAGAAGAACTAGACAACGTTGTGAATGCCTTTCAATGGTTACTAGAACAGGACAAGAAGCAGAACCCTGATCTGTATAAACTACCGAAAGGAGTAGTACTAGATAAGGACGGAAATCATATAACACTATAGTGCTCAAGTACCGTCGAAATGCTATGATAAAACTAGTTACGAAAGCCTTACAGGGCAAGTCCGACCACGGTTCTTGCTCAAGGACGCCAGCCAACTTAAGTTAGCTCAAAGATAGCTAGTTCGAAGACAAATATATGAATCAAATAATCTACATTTTAACAAATCAATCCATGCCAGAGTATATTAAAATTGGATTTACTCATGGTGATGTAAACGAAAGGATTAAACAGTTAGACAGGACTGGCACACCATTACCTTTTGAAGTGTATTATGCCGCAACAGTTGAAAATGCAGAGAAAGAAGAAAAATGGTTGCATTCAATATTTGCAGACCGCAGAGCAAGAGATAGTCGAGAATTCTTTAAAATGAACCCTGAATATGCAACTCTTGCATTAAAGCGAGTCGAAATTAAGGAAGCTAAAATAGATAGTGAACTTACACCAGAACAAGAAAAAGAAGTCGATAAAGTAAAAGAAAGACGCTCAAGGTTTCATTTTTCACAATACGGAATACCAGTTGGATCAAAACTAACCTACACGAGAGATTCAAATATTGTGGCTGAGGTTGTTGAGGGTGACAAAATTAAAATTGGAGACAAAGTAGGTAGTTTATCTACATTTGCTATGGAATTATTAGGATATCAAAGACGTCCACAAGGTACGTTGTATTTTGAATTTGATGGTGAGATATTGGATGATATGAGGAGAAGAATTGATGAGAATAAATAAAATATATGAGAACAGAAGAAAGCTTCTATATAAAAATACTTATCTGGACTTTTAGTAAAACTAAAGGTTTTACAGAAAAAGAACTTTTTGATGAGTTTAAAATTTCATCTAGATCTACAGAATATTATTTATATTTAAAACTTTTTAAAGGTGGTAATCCATCATCTGGTAATCCTTCTACTATTGATGAATTTGAGGTTAGAGATAATATTGCTTACTGTTGTTTAACAGATAAAGGTATGGCTTCTGCCATAGATTATCTAGACCTGAAGGAAGCAAGAGAAAGCAGCAAGGAAGCTAAAAAATATGCGATTTTCTCAATAGTCTTTGCAATTATTCTTGGACTTATATCCTTGTGGGCTCAATATAAACAAATGTCAAATATACAAGACGTTAAGATATTAAATTTTCCAGCCATTCAAAAAGTTAATGTTGAAAATTTTTTTAAACTTCATAATATTTTAATAAATAAGTGATTATAAGTTCATTTTGCGTAACATTATAAACTATATAATTATATCTGTGCTATACTATATACAGTCGATAGAGGATAAAAGAGAGTGCATACAAAATTCTGCGTTAAACGTGACAAACGTTAAAACAAGAAATTGATAAATACTGCAATCCTATTAGAAATACACTCCGTTCTCTAGCTTATTACTTAACAAAATAAATAAATATATATGAAAAATTTTACTGTTTTAGATTGGATAGCTTTTGGTGTTCTAGTAGTCGGAGGAGTTAACTGGGGATTGATTGGATTTTTCAATTTCGATTTAGTCAGCACAATATTTGGTGTTATGAGTGCTGCTAGTCGTGTGATATTTGGACTAGTGGGCTTGTCAGCATTATATGCCATATCATGGTCATTTAGAGATTAATTCTATTTAGAAATTAATTCTATGTGATCCCAAAGTAAATATATTATAGTAAGTATATTACATTATAGTAAGTATTATTTTAAATTAAACATACCCCTTATTATAAGGGGTATGTTTAATTTTGATAATATATGATTTTTATTTTTAGGCGCTATCTTATCCTTAATTCCTGCTATTGACCAAACGTAATAGTGATTGGAATATCATTATGAAATTGATATACATATGCAGGGCACCGAGTGCTACCATTTTCTTTTGGGATTCTCTATCCTCTAATTGCGCAAAGATATTTTTATAAAATTGATTATCATATACAGTCAGAGCAGCGAATACCACCAAGGCTACAGCCGAAATTATGAGATCAAAAGTAGAATTTTGAAAATATATGTTGGCTAGAGAAGAGAAGAAAACTCCCCATACTGAAGCAAAGAGGAAAGTCCTCCATCCAGACATATCCTTTTTGGTCTTGTATCCAAGCACAGCTAGGAATGCAAACATGGAGGCTGCTACTAGGAATATTATCAACACTAGACTAGCTGATTGTGTCAAATAATACAATAAAACTCCAGACATGGTAACGCCATTCAATGCTGAATAAATTAGAAATAGTGTCAAGGATATAGAACTAGAAAACTTATTAATCATCCATTGCATACCC
>JAYVII010000059.1:0-8693 GCA_043770395.1 bacterium
CGAATTATTAAAGTATGGCCAAGTCACAATATCCCTCGACTTCTTCCCAAAGATTGATGAGGCAGAACTTAAAAAGAAATTACATTTATTATTATCTATGGAAAGTAACAAGAAAGTTAAAAATGTGTTGCCTGCACTCGTCCCCACTGCCATCGTGCCACATATACTCAGAATGTCACAGACTGATGAGGACACACCTTGCCATAGTGTGATGCGTGATCAACGCTTAAGAATAATTAAAAATCTCAAGACATTAAATATGGAAGTCAAGGGCCTGCTCGGTCTGCACAAAGCTATAATATCCTCAGGTGGTGTAGCTCTCACCGAAATAGATTTCAAAACTATGCAGTCGCGCCTAGTGCCGGGATTATATGTCACTGGCGATCTACTCAATATAGACAGGCCCTCGGGTGGCTACAGCCTTCAGCTATGTTGGACTACTGGGTGGGTGGCAGGGAATAGGGTCTTGGAATAAAATTGAAATAAATATAAGGAGATAGCTAGACCTATAGAGAGTTGGAAAAAAGTCTATAATGTGGTATTATATAGCGACTGGAAGAGTGGCAGAGTGGTCGAATGCACCTGTCTTGAAAACAGGAAACTGAGCAATCGGTTCGAGAGTTCGAATCTCTCCTCTTCCGCAGATTAAGCGTAGCGAAAGCTGCGTAAGAGAGAAAGTGGCCAATGCCACTTTCGTGAGAGATTTGAATAGCAGAGTTATGTTTTGATAGCAATCAAAACAAATGAGCTGGGGTCGCGGAATTTCCGGAGCGACGGCGAGGAAATATCCATGACCGAATCTCTCCTCTTCCGCTAAAATTGAGGGTGGTGTTGGCAGACCAGAATATCTAAATTCCTTTGATTAAGCTAAAATAACATATATGTCTAAAGATGCAAAAAATCCATAGTGGTCAGAAGAATACGGATTTTTCGGTGATTTTTATATGGATGGTGATGCTTCACAAGAAGGATATTTAATAGAAAAGAAACAAAGTTTGAAAGAAAGAACTGAAACCGAAGTGGGTGGAATAATAAATCTTTTGTTTTTAAAAAATGGAAGCAGTATTCTTGACTGTCCATGCGGATATGGCAGACATAGTGTTGAGCTAGCTCACCGAGGGTTTGAGGTGACTGGCCCAGATATCAATTCTATTCATTTGCAAAAAGCGATTGATACGGCGAAAGCCAATTCTCTTAATATAACTTTCAACAAGGAAAGCATGCTCGACCTCAAATACTCCTCAAGATTTGATGCTGTTATTAATATGTTCTACTCATTTGGCTTTTTTGATACAGATAAGGAAAATGAAAAGGTGCTTAAAAATTTCTTTGACGCATTGAAACCTGGCGGAAAGTTTTTAATGCATACTGATGTAAATATACCCAGAATACTTTCAGGAAAATACAAAGAAGATGAACAAAGGAATTTATCTATTGGAAAAACCTTAAGAATTATTGATTCCTACGATTCTCAAACAAAAAGAATTAATGGTGCATGGATTATACAGAGTGATGGCAAAGAAGAAAGAAAAAACTATTCCGTGCGAGTCTATACAAAGGAAGAATTTGAGGGAATATGTAGGAATATAGGATTTTCTTCAGTCGTTACTTATTCCGGATGGGAAGGTAGTGAATACTCTGAAAATGCCGAAGATATGATCGTTGTCGCAACAAAGTAATTCTGAAATTAAATTTATGGAAAAATAATCAATTGCAAAAAGTATAGCTGATATCCTTCCTAATAATTTCGAATACATTGATTTGGGTACAGGGACTGAACATAAAGAACAGTACCTTTTTGATGAACTGAAAAAACAAGGAAAAACATTTACTTATATCCCAGTAGACATATTAGACTCCTGGGACCAGACCCTATTCAAGATATTACACCTGGACTTGTTGATGATGGATTTCGCGTATCGTGTTTTATTTTGCGAAACAATAAGGTTTTGGAAGAGATCGGTATTAAAAACGGAGACGAGTTGATAGTATTTCAATCGTTACGATATACAAAGGATTCACTTGCCAATGAATTACAGAATTTTAACCATGAGTCGTTTGATACAGGGAGCTCATTTATTGGTACAATAATTAAAATTTAGCCTTAACCCACAATCACGCCAAAGAAATTTAGTTCGAAACAAAAAACACATGAATTACTTCATGTGTTTTTGTTTACAGTTATCTTTCTAAATCCTTTGCTTGTTTTGGAAATTTTGTAATATCCATAAAGAAAATTTCCCAAGTATGCCCATCAAAATCTTCAATGGTTCTCTGTTGCATAAAACCATAATCTCTCATTTCGTGTGGCTCTGTTCCACCTGCGCTAAGTCCTTTGTTTACAATACTGTTCACTTCATCGATACTGTCCACCAACAAAGAAAAAAATCCTGCTACATTTGATTTTGTATCTGCTAATGGCTTGGTTGCAAATGACGCAAATTTTTTATGTGTCAAAATCATCACAGAAATGTTTTCACTCCACATCATACATTTTGCTGTGTCATCAGAAAATTGAGTATTGTTGGTAAATCCTAACGCAGTATAAAAGTCCATTGATTTCTGAAGGTCTTTTACTGCTAAATTAATAAATACTTGTTTTGTCATGTATTTTTTAATTACGAATTAACTCTTACTTGCACAATTAAACATCCACTGCACGCCAAATTTATCAGTACATGAACCATAATAGTCACCCCAGAACATCTCTTGTAATGCCATTTCAACTTTTCCACCTTCAGAAAGTTTTGCAAATAGTTTTTCAGTATCTACTCTTGTGTCCGGCTCTAGGTTTATATAAATATTGTTACCAAAGTTTACTTTGAATCCCATGCTCTCCGGAGCATCAGTGCCCATCAGTACCATATCACCAAGCAATGGTAATGCCACATGCATGACTAGATTTTTGTCCTCTTCTGGCATAGGCTTTTGGCCATCCGCAGCAGGCACTTCACCCATACGATGTAGACCACCCATAAATTCACCCCCAAATACTGACTTGTAAAATGTAAAAGCCTCCTCTGTATTCTTGTTAAAGTTAAGATATACACTTGTTTTTGCCATAATGATATTTTATATTATTAATAGTTATATTATAACATTTTTTCAAAAAATCCAATACTATTTTATTTAGACTCTTAAACATTTAAGACTTTCTATTTACAAAAACAATATACAATATCCAAATAGTCAAAACCATTATAAAAATCGTTCCCATATATGCGAATATCACTTTGCCAAATAGGAATGTGACGATACCTACGAGTGTACACCACAGTACAGTCGCTATGCATGAATGTATAAAGAATCTATAAAATTTAGCATGTAACGTACCGGCAGCAGTAGACACCAAGCCCGCTAAATTGGGCTGCCAATAAGAAAAGTATATAGCCTTCAAATCATTGTCTCTGTATTTTATTTTTGAATTCTCTATAGCCTTTTCTACTTTTAAAATTTTAAAAAGTTTGCTCCAGCCATATTTGCCTATACAATAATTTATTGTATAGGCAGTAATTAATCCTAATATTGTAAATAATATTGATAGACAAATTCTCTTTATATCACCATTAGACAATATTACTCCCAAAAATATAACCATACTACCAGGCATGTACCAGCCCACAAATAATGCCCCCTCTATCACCGCTGCCACATACACAGTAATTAATCCATATTTATCAAAATATAACTTTAGTATTTCTATCAAAGCCTCCTCTTCTGGTAATTTCAATACTTTCCACAGTAACGTCAAAGTAAATGATACAATGGCAATAAATATTGGTAGCTTTAACTTATTGAGCATGAGTTAAGTATAGCACAGTATCTTTATAAGACCTTGCGACAAGTGTTATATCGCCATCTTCAAAAGAGTACAATGTATATTCATAATAATACTCATATGATCCATCTTCTGCTTTCTCACCTGCATCTATGAAGTCTTGTTTATGATATTTCATGTTTTGATTATAGCACAAAAATATATTCTTATGTTATAATATATTCATGAATGAAACTAGAGTATATATTGATGCTTCTAATCTTAAATTTGGAGTAGAACAATCTGGATGGAAACTTGATTACAGATCATTTCATAATTGGCTACAAGATAAATTTGAAGCTGATAAGATTATACTTTTTATGGGCTTAGTTCCTGAGTATTTTGAATTATATAACACGTTACAATCATTTGGATTCGAAATACAATTCAAGCCAACACTAACTACTAGAGATGGAAAAACTAAAGACAATGTAGACGGTGAACTTATTCTTGCAATAGCCGAAGACTATTTTGATAATAAAATAAAAAGTGTAATCCTTGTGTCTGGGGACGGTGATTACAATTGCATAGTAGAATTTTTAAAGAGGAAGAATATAGATGTTAGTATTGTGGCACCTAACAAAAAATATATTTCGCTTCTTCTCAAGAGGACGAATGTGCCCATTGTTGTATTAGACGAATTTAAAGAAAAGATAAATTTAAAATGAAAAAGCCCCCAGATATGCCTAGACATATCAAGGGTCTTTTTCTTATTTAGAACTTAATAATATACCAAACAATTATTTTGTCAAATCGAGTACGGGTACATTAAACCTTTAATCGCAAAGCCCACTTTTTTCTTGAGGGATTTCATGTTTATTTTATTGTATAAGTTTCTAAATCAACTCTATCAAAATTAATAAGTTGTTTGGCTTCTAGATCATAAAAAGAATTTTGATATGGACTTTCTTTCCACTCTAAATTGAAAGGATTTAGTTTATGAATGTAGATAATAGTTTTTATAGGTTTGCCAGGATAACAAAACAAGATCCACTTTTGATTATTTTCAATATATTCATTGGGGAGTTTTACTTGATTCTTGTTTAGCAGGTATATCATTAAAGCTTCTTCTAAGAAATAATTTATTTGATTCCCTCCTAGCTCTCTACCAAAAGTCTGACAATCTTCTTCTATGTATTTTTGAAATTGTATATCTTCTTTATATATCTTTTTCACTTTCTCAAAAAGATGATTAAAATCTTTTGTGCCCACATACAATTGATTCCAAACCATATAATTAAAAGCATGTTGTATTTGAAATTCAATATTATTTTTCTCAATTAATTTCTGCATACCATTTCTGTGATCGATAATCTGGTTCATAAAAGTATGTTTTAGCTCTGGTGCTGGTTTATCACTATAAAGATAAAGAAAATCAGAATAAATAAAGATAAGACCAGTGAGTGGCTTATTTACTTTTGACGGGGAGAAGTGGCGAATATCTTCGAGACAATTCTCGGCACTTTGTCTATTTAAAAGCTTGCCCATTGATAAGCCAAATAAAAGTAAACCTTTCTCTGGTGGAAGTTTGTTTATATCAAAAAATTTATTTGTTTCTAAATTGTCCATATTAAAATTATATCACGAAAAAACATAGAGTGCTCTGCGCCCGCTGTGGCGGGGCGAGAGTTACTCGTTCTCCTTGCATGGTTCCCCTCCCCCTGAGGGAGGGGCTAGGGGTGGGGGTGAATGTGCTCTGCGCCCGCTGGGGCGGAGCGAGAGCTACACGCTCAGCTGCGCTTCGCTTGTGCTCTCGCCAGGAATCGGACCTGGATCGTGGGTACCGCAAACCCATATTCTATCCATTGAACTACGAAAGCATATGGCAAGCACGTGGGTGGTCGCGGATCGACCACCCACGTGCTTGCATTTGTGTTATTTATTTTTTGCTAGAAGCTTTGCAAGGCGAGACTTCTTCCTGTCTGCATTGCCTGCTTTGATAGTGCCACGCTTGGCGGCCTTATCTAAAGCTTTAAAAGCTTGTCTCAAAGTCTCTCCGGCATCGGCGACCTTGGAGGCTATACTGACTCTAGCTGACTTGACACTTGATTTAAGTGTCTTCCTCAGACGGTCATTATATACCCTTTTAACTTCGCTTACCTTAAAGGCTTTTTTAGCTGATTTTGTAATTGCCATATCGCTATATGTTAACACATCTGATATAATATAGCAATGATAAGATATATAGAAGGAAAAGTAACAGAAAGTAATGTGAATTTTTTAACAATATTAACGTCTGGAGGACTGGGATATAAAGTATATAGCTTGATAGACACATGTATGTCTAGTAGAGAAAATGAAAATATACAGCTGTATACATATCATCATATCAGAGAAGACATAGAATCTCTATTTGGCTTTAAAAATAAAATAGATTTGAATATGTTTGAATTATTAATATCTGTTTCTGGACTGGGACCCAAAAGTGCCTTGGCTCTACTCTCCTCTAATAATATAAATTTGATAGTTAATGCTATTAAAAATAAAAAGTCGGAATTGCTTAACAAGACTCCAGGCCTGGGTAAAAAGACTATAGAAAAAATGATATTGGAATTAAATGACAAAGTAAATGAATTTGATACTACAGAAATAAATAATAATCAAAATGAGTTGAGGATGGCCTTAACTTCTTTAGGATATGGAAGTAAAGACATAGACGTTGCCATCAAATCCATGGATAAGAATACACTAGACAATAATAGTGATTTGAATGTACTGCTGAGAGAGGCGTTTAAGTTTTTGTAAACCCCCACCCTAACCCTCCCTCAAGGGGAGGGAACTACTCAAACACAGTGTGCGACCTTCGGTCGCGCACTGTGTTATGATATAATAAAAAAATGGAAAAGCTTTTAAGAAAAATAGAAAAAATTATTCCTAAGAAATTGTACAAATTAGTACAGCCTATATATCATTATATATTGATGATATGTGGGATTATAATATATAAATTCCCTGGTCACAGTATACACATAATAGGTATCACTGGCACCAAAGGCAAAAGCACTACTACAGAATATGTAAATGCAGTACTAGAATCTGCAGGATACAAAACTGCTATACTTTCGACTATTAGATTTAAAATTGATGACGTCAACAAAGAGAATAAATATAAAATGACTATGCCTGGGAGATTTTTTGTATCTAAATTTGTACACGATGCTCAAAAGGCGGGATGTCAATACGCCATCATAGAAATGACTAGTGAGGGAGCACGCTTTTATAGACATCGTGGCATACCCATAGATACACTTATATTTACAAATTTGTCCCCAGAGCATATAGACAGCCATGGATCATTTGAAAATTATTTAAAAGCCAAATTATCTATTGCTCGCGCAGTAGAAAGATCCAGCAAAGGATATAAAAGGATAGTAGTAAATAAAGATGACTCTCATGCTGACAATTTCCTAGTTTATAATGTACATGAAAAGATGGGATACAGACTACATGATTGGGATGCCAAGTATAAACATATAAATATAAAATTGCCTGGGGACTTTAATAAAATGAATGCCTTGGCGGCTATAACTTTAGCAGAGAGTTTACACATAGAAGAAAGCATAATCAAGAAAGGTATAGAAAGTATAGAAATTGTCCGCGGTCGTTGCGAAGAAATAAAATATAATGACAGCATAATAGCGGTGATTGATTATGCTCACACGCCAGATAGCCTGGAAAAGATGTACCAGCTCTACTCGAGCAAAGCTAAAATAATAGCCGTACTTGGTGGCACTGGTGGTGGGCGCGATAAAAGTAAAAGGAAAATAATGGGAGCACTTGCCAACAAATATAGTGAGAAAGTTTTTGTTACTGATGAGGACCCTTATGACGAAGATCCCACAGAAATAATGAATGACGTAGCCGAAGGAGTAGAAAAAAGTAAATTAGAAATTATAGTTTCTAGAAGAAAAGCAATACAAGAGGCAATAGTTAACGCCATAAAACTAAACACAAAAATTTATATTTTGATAACTGGTAAAGGAACAGATCCATATATCATGAGAGTCAATGGATTGAAGGAAATTTGGGATGACGCTCGTGTCACTAGAGAGGAGATAGAGAAACTCAAAAATAATTTAAAATAAAAATTGAAGTAGGCTTGATAAGCAAAATAAAATAATTATAAATATATGCCCGAACTGCCTGAAGTAGAAACGATAAAAAGAGGTTTAGAAAAGTCTGTGCTGGGACAAAAGATTTTGCATATAAAGATTAATAATGAAAAAATAATTAGCTCCCATAGCAATATCAGAAAACCGAATAAAATTAAAACTGAAAGCTTTATAAAAAATCTAACAGGTAAAAAAATAATAGCGATTAAAAGAAGAGCAAAAAATATAATCATAGAAATGGAAGATGGCAGTGTGGTGCTAATACATTTAAAGATGACGGGGCAGATGATATATTCATCCCATCCCCCGACCCCTTCCCGAAGGGAAGGGGTGAAGCACACTCACATAATTTTTGAATTAGAAAAAGGAGTACTGCTATACAATGACATTAGACAATTTGGCTATGTGCTTTATTATAAAAATATAGAAGAAGCCATCGAGAATAAACACTTTGAAAAGTTGGGAGTAGAACCTTTTAGTGTAGAATTCACTTTAGAATATTTAAAAGAGAAGTTTTATAAAAATAATAAAACTAGTAATAATAAAAATATCAAATCTGCTCTACTCTCTCAAAACATAGTAGTAGGTATAGGTAATATATATGCTGACGAAATATGCTTTGCCTCTAATATATCACCACATAGAATATGTAAAACTTTAAATGAGATAGAGATGTCTAAACTTTATAAAAATATAAAAAATATTTTAAGTGAAGCCATAGCTAGTGGTGGGTCATCTGTATCTGACTATAAATTAGTAAATGG
>JAYVII010000060.1:0-8631 GCA_043770395.1 bacterium
GCTCGCAAGGGATTTAAGCATGCGCGCCAAAGCATCTGATCTGAGTTGCGTAGCTGCAGTTTTGATCTTGGCATGTGGGCCACGAACATTATCTTCAAAGGTTAACCATCTGGCCAGAGACAGTGACAACTCACAAGACAGGCTACGTCCTCTATCTCCATACATTTCCATCTCTTGGCCGTAGCCATCAAAATAGGGCAAAGCAACCGGCTCTGGCAGATTCCTAGATACCTCGTCCACAAGGCAACTAGCCATCTCTCGAGCAATATTGCGAATTGCACGAGTACGCCCTGAAGCAGTCAACTCTTTTGAAGTGACGTTTTTCCTAGCAGCGTGGGACATTTTGCATTACTCCTATATTTATCGATCGGTGATCGACTTCGATATATATACTACTACTTTTGGAGAGAAATGCAAGTACACTACAAATTTATATATTTAAGCTTATTCCTGTTGTATCAAATCTATGCTATAATGTCACAATTATGGCCATAGAAAAAGAAGTAATACCAGGAGGTAAAGTTGTGATGCGAGCAGAAAATCTAACTTTTCACTTTCATGAAAATAAACCCATATATCATGAGACCAGTTTCGTCGTGCGTGAAGGTATCAAATTAACTTTAATGGGTCAAAATGGTGCCGGCAAATCTACACTTTTTAAAATAATAATGGGGGCACTTTCTGCTGTAGAAGGCAAAATAATAATAGACAGAGATGCTAAAGTCGCCATAGCAGAACAGACAATACCGCAAGCTGACCTGGACAAAACAGTAAGAGAATATTTGGAAGGTGCTTTCATAGAAAAAATATATGATATAGACAAAAGAGCTGCTAAAGTTTTTGATATTGTAAAGTTGCATAGTGGCGATAACAATGTAAATATATTGGACAAAAAAGTAATAGCTCTTTCTGGTGGACAAAAGGGACGACTACTGATAGCTAAAGCACTAATACAAGAGCCAGATATACTATTGATGGATGAGCCGACTAATAATCTGGACAAAGAAGGTATCAAGCTTTTAACTAACTTTATGAAAGAATATACTGGTACGGCTATAGTGATTTCTCATGATGAACATTTCCTCAATGACTTTACCCACGGCATATTATATGTAAATGCCGAGACCCATGTGATACAGCAATACGTAGGTAATTATTATAAAGCCTTGGGTGAAATACAAAGAAAAATAGAAGCAGACAAAAAGGCAAATGTGCAAATAGCTAAGGAAATACAAGACAATAAAGACAAAGTTAATTTCTTTAAAGATAAAGGAGGTAAAATGCGTAAATTGGCAGCCAAATTAAAAGATGAAATAGAAGAATTAGAGGATAGTAAAGTAGATGTACAAAAGGACGACAGGACAATTAGGAAATTTGACATTAAATGCCAAGAAGAAATAGGTGGCACACTTTTAAAATTAAGAGAAATAGAAATACTTGCTAATGGTGTGCGTATCAATGTACATGTAGATATAAATTTGAAAAAGGGTGACAAATTACAAATAATAGGACCAAATGGTATAGGTAAAACTACATTGCTCGAACGTATAGCTAAAAATGTAAACCCTAAAAATGTAATTACTGAGGACGTCAAGCTGGGATATTATAGGCAAGACTTCTCTACTTTGGACTTTAATAAATCTGCCTATGCAGAATTGTCTCAAATATTTAAAAGATTGGACGATCATCATTTACGCTCCGTCGCTTCTGGATTTCTAATGGGAGGTAAAGAGTTGGCCACAGAGGTGGGCCATCTGTCCGAAGGCCAGAAAGCTTTGCTGTCTTGGGCATATTTGACACTATACGAGCCTGGTATATTGATAATAGACGAGCCAACCAATCATGTGAATTTCCGCCATATACCATTAATAGCCGAAGCCATCAAGAATTATCAGGGAGCCATCATTATAATTTCTCATGTCAATGACTTCATACGCCAAGTCGGCGTGACTGAGACTTTGGATCTGGGGAAATTTGTGAAGTAAATTTCTTTTGTTTAGGAGTAAACAAGAAAGGCGACCGCTATGCGGTCGCCTTTCTTGTTTGTACTGAGTACCTGTGTACTTCAATGTAGTATTATCTACTTGTTCTCTCCTCACGAGGACGAGCTTTATTCACAGTCAATTGACGACCTTCAAGGTCAGTATTGTGGAACATTTCTATAGCTTTTTGTACTTCAGCGTCGCTTGACATTTCAATAAATCCATATCCTTTTGATCTGTTATTCATTTCTCTGTCACGCATTATAACTGCACTCACCACACCACCAGCCTGAGAGAAAAGAGCCTTTAAATCTTCCTCTGTTGTTACATAAGGAATTCCCCCTACATACAATCTATTGTCATTGTTATTCATATATTTATTAATAAAGCTAAGTTAACGCACACGCTAAAATACCTTTACTAAATCATAATAGCATATTTATATTAAAAAGGAAAGCTTTATCCCCAATTTTTACTTATCAAAGCTTCTTTGGCTGCATTTGTCTCAGCCTCATGTTTACTGTTACCTCTACCTTCGGCTATTAATACATTATCCAAAAACACGCCCGATACAAAGACTTTATTATGATCTGGACCACTTTCGTTTATTATCTTATAAATTGGGGTCACAGACATTTCTTCTTGGGCTCTTTCTTGTAAATTACTTTTGGAATCTTTATAAGTGGCGTATTTTATCATATCACTTATTTCTGGTAACAAAGTCTTTTCTACAAATATTCTAGCGGCTCCATATCCCTGATCTAAATATATGGCACCTAATAAAGCCTCATAAGCATCAGCCAATATAGACATTCTGGCCTTAGAATTAGTGTCTTTTTGTTCTCCTTTGGAGAGTTTCATTTTATCATTAAAGTTCAGCTCTATAGCCACCTTTGAAAGTGTATTCATATTTACTAGACCTGCCCTATAAGCAGTCAACTCACCCTCCGCAGCTTCTGGATATTTACTATACAAAGCATCAGTTACTATTAATTCCAATACTGCATCACCCAAAAATTCTAATCTCTCATTATGAGATAACCCAGTACGAGCATTTTCGTTTATAAAGCTCCTATGTATAAAAGCTTGCTCTAATAAATTTTTATTTTTAAATTCTGGTATCATAATTATTTTATATGTGTTATACAATAAGACAATAATTCTCCTATTTCTTTGTATATTTTAAGACTACCCATGTCACTTAATTTCCACCATTTGGCGTCATCTAATCCACCACCAACTTCGGCTTTGGGTTCTATATGTGGAGTTTTAACCAAATAGTAAGTTACATTTTTTATTATCTTACCTTTTTCTGGATGATTGGCAACATACTGCCCCTTTTTTATCATACTGTAATCCAACACCTGATCTACACCAAACTCTTTATTGATAACCCTCTTTATATTTTCTATATCATTTAAATTCGCATCAGTGTGACTTTTACATATGGTCCAATATTTGAATAGATCATGAACTAAACCTATATATAGGTCATCCTTATCTATACTATAGAGAACAACGCCAGTTAACTCCTCTTCTGTATTTCTTTTCTTTGCTATACTATTTTTATCTGGCTCACCCAACTCTTTGTATATAGACCCCAGCACCCCGTTGATAAATTTGCTGCTAGTTTCTGAACCAAAGGCTTTAGACAGCTCTATGGCCTGGTCTATTGCCACCTTTGGTGGTACCTGCTCTCTATCTGCAAAAAGTAACTCAGTAAGACCTATACGTAATATATTTCTATCTATATAACTGATTTTATCTATTGGCCACTCCGGAGCCGCTTTCACTATTATGTCATTTACAGTAACAACTCTAGTTAAAATCATGTCCAAAAGATCATAAAGATAAGTTTTATCTTTATGATCAGGTGAAAGTTCTTCTATATTGCGGTCTATTACATCCTTTAAATCTATACGGTTAATCGACAACTCCCCTCTCACATCCAGCTCATACATTGTCTGTAATGCTATTTGTCGAGAAATATGTCTTTGGCTCATGTATTTTATTTTAAAAGGGCGGTTAAAACTATTAATTGTTTTTTGCTTTGATTGTCATTACTTGTTTGCCTTTGTAATATCCGCAAACATCGCAAACTCTATGACTTTGAAGCATTGCATCACAATTAGAACATTTTTGTAAGTTCATAGCCTTGAGCGCGTGATGACTGCGACGATTCGCAGTGTGTGCTCTTGTGTGTCTCATTCGTACTACCATAATTATTATATAATACTATATTCCAAGATTAAAAGCAAATTATAAGGTAGAGAAGTTTTGTCTTCTCCATTCATACATAACTATAGCGGCAGATACGGAGGCATTTAGTGATTCCAGTTTACTATCCATCGGTATAGACAATATATAATCACTATTTTCTATATTGTGTTTGTGTACACCCTCCCCCTCATTACCCACTATGATAGCCATGTCACCAGTCATGTCTAGGGACCATAGGGAATTAGCCTCACCCCCCATTCCCCTCTCCAAAGGAGGTGGGGTGTCCATAGCAAGAGCCGCCACCCAAACATGAGCATCTTTGAGCTTGTCTATAGCTACACCCAAATTAGCAACTCTGGCAATAGGTATATGATTAACCATACCAGCCGAAGCTTTATAAGTCGCTCCAGTAATTGGCGCCTGTCTATGTTTGGGCACTATGACAGCGACAGCTCCTACTCCTACGGCAGTACGTATTATCGCTCCGACATTTTGTGTATCCGTCAGCTCGTCCATTATTATTATAAGATTTGGCTTATAATTTTTCCTATTATCCTCTACCAATTTTATCACGTCTTCCATCTCTATATATTCAAAATCACGCGTAATGGCAATCAATCCCTGATGATAGGCTGTGCCAGCTAAATCCCTCATCTTGTCATCACTACTAATATCTGTAACTGGTATTTTGTTCTCTTTACAAATAGCAAGTAATACTGGTAAGTCCTTATTTGATAAGCCAGATTTGACATATATTTTTTCAATTATTTTAGGATTATTGTTTAGCGCCTCCTCTACTGGGTGTATACCATATATTATATTTTCACTTAATATTGCGCTAACTTGAGATTTATTTTTTAAATTTTCTTTTGAAGGCGTAAAACTTTTTTTACTATTATTTCTGTCGCCAGTATAAGATTTTATATATTTACTTTTACCATCGTAATTTTTACGATCTTTATTGCCGCTATCTTTGTTGTTTTTATTGAAAGGCTTTTTCATATTTTGATTCTATCATACATATAAGCGATAGCCAAACAATATCATGATTTGATATTTAAAATGTGTGCTATATCCATACTCATATTGAGTACTCTTATTTTTATTTAATTTCGTCTGCAATCCAATTCCACATAGTATCATCTTTTAATTCATAAAAAGGGCCTTCCATACCTTTTTTAAGTTCACTAGAAAGCCACATCTCTGTCTGAGACATCTCATCACTACGTATAAGGTGCCTCATGTATTAACTGACAGCGCCATATTTCCTGTGAGTTACAACACCATTTACATAGTCCTTCATTTCATCGGGTAACGATATATTTATCGTTACCATATGATATATGATAGCAAACTTTGACATTAATTATCAAATATTTCTTCTCTCACTTTATTAAAAACATCCTCCATACTGGCCTCACCTTTTTCATATAGATAATCATAAGTGTCATAATCCCCATTATTTACTTTATTATTTAAAAAGCCAAATCTTATTACCTTTTTATGATTAGCTGGATCACACATATTAATATCTGCTGGATGATCGCCTAATACAAAAGCAGTATCGGCGTGTATTTTTTTATCCAAGCTTTTCATAATTTCATATTTATTCATGATATACACAAGCGGCGCTATAGTGCCTGTAACATATCCATACTCATCATATATAAATCTATTGCCAATGACTTTTACGTTTTTATTACTTTCTATACCTCCTTCGTCGTCAAGCGATAATAATCCTTCTTTTGCAAGCTTATATATAATAATATCAGCTACTCCTGCAGTTAAAATAAGTATGGGTATATTGTTATCTTTTGCTATTTCAAAAAGCTCTTTTACATAAGGCCTTAATACCAAAGTATCAGATGTTGCCGCTTTTTTAATGTCGTCTTTATGTACTTTGTATCTAGTTACACCACCAAATTCCTCTATCCACCACTCTCTCATTAACTGGTCTCTCTCTCTGTCGCAGATATACTAAAATCATATTCTTTGGGGCCATATTTCTCATATATTTCATCACTATATTTCTGGCCTTCTGGGCTCATCACATCACGCAATACAGAAAAAGAATTGCCATGCCCTGAATTCCTCATAGTTAGCGTGCCGTCAAAATCAGCCAATATTTCATACTTTATTTGTGGCTGTGTATTCATATTTCTTATATTAACACACACAAACAAAAACTTCAATTAAAAATTTGCTAGTAAAAACTATTTATGCTATAATACTTTACATGGGAAATATTCTAGCTATTACGCAATTAGTAAGCGCAGTCGCACTAATCGTATTGGTACTATTACAAAGAGCTAATCCTGACGCTGGTGGAGCATTATCCTCCGACGCTATGGGTGGCTTTGCTACGCAAAAGAGAGGTATGGAGAGAGCTCTGTATAGAGCGACTATATTTGTAGCATTTGTATTTGTACTATCACATCTAGTAGAATTTTTCAAAAATTAGTTTTGAAAATTTATGAAAGATAAAAAATTAAATATAAGAAATATATTTTATTCTATGCCAGTGCATAAATTATTTTATTTATTTATGTGTCTGTTTATTATTATACTATCATTATTTGGTATATTGATTACTTTTACTAATAAATATACTGTACAAATACCAACTAGTGGTGGCATATACAAAGTCGCCTCTATTAATAATGTCAGGTATATAGACCCTATATTTACCAATAATGACACAGAAATATCTATTAGTAAATTAATATATAGCGGGCTTTTGAGAAAAGAAGGAGAAAAGTACGTATATGATATAGCTGAAAATATAGTCAAATCGCAAGATGGACTAACTATTAATATTAAATTAAAAAAGGTTAATTTTTCTGATGATAGTGAATTAACAAGCTCTGATGTGGCGTACACTGTAGAAACAATACAAGACTCATTAATAAATAGTCCTCATCACAAAGATTGGAAAAATATAGAAATTAACATAGTTGATAATCAAAATATAATATTACAATTAAAGTCCAATGTTGATAATATAGAAGAGATACTTACGCAAGGCATAGTCAAAAAGTCTGAATGGATAACTTTACCCAAAGGCTCTCTGTCTCTTTCAGGTCTAAACATAAATGCTATCGGTGCAGGACCTTACAAATTACAAAGTACTGAAGAGCAAAATAAAATAATAAATCAGATAAACTTAGAGATAAATAATAATTATAAAGCTTTAAATAGTTTGCCTTATATACAAAATATAATTTTCAAAATATTTTCTGACAAAACAAATATTTACGCTACCATTAAAAATGGCGAAACCTACACTACTACAGGGGTAGATCCCAGCGAATTAGCTTCTATAATAGAAAGTAATAATAATATAAAAATAATTTCCTCAAAGATGTATAGAAGTTTTGGCTTATTTTTAAATCCAAATAATGATAAAAATTTAACCAATATTAATTATCGTTCTGATTTACGCAATAGTATAGACATAGATAAAATTGTAAATAATGTATTAAATGGATACGGTAACAAAGCTTCTTATATATACAACAAAAGCTATGACAACCCAGTATCTAATACTTATGTGATAAGCAAAAGTAATTATGAAAATACAGAAATAGATATATATACGGTAAACAATCCAGATCTTGTAAAGGTAGCCAATCTGATAAAAGATGATTGGTCTAAAATAGGCATAATAGCCAACATCAAAACATTTGAACTGGGAGAATTTCATCAAAATGTAGTTAAAAATAGAAATTTCTCAGTGCTATTATTTGCAGTAGATACGTATGGTGACGGAGATATATATAATTTATGGCACTCTAGTGGTCGTACTTATCCTGGTAGCAATATTACCAATTATTACAGTGTATCTCTGGACCAGAGTTTAGAAAATCTAATGGCTATTTCTAGTAATATTTCCATATCTCCAGGTGAACAAACTTTAAATATTGAAAAAGAAAAAACATTGTATCAAATCATAAATGATGAGCTTTATAAAAATGTGGCCTGGATTCCTCTATATAATCCATACATGATATTAACCGCCAACAAAGAATTAAATATAAATAATATAAGTCATATTTATAATCCTTCTGATTTTACAAGTAATATAACAAATGCGTATATAAGTACAGAAAAAGTTTATTCAATTTTCTCATCAGATAAAATTTATAAAAAAATAAGTGACTTTGTGCACTAATAAAAATTATAGCAAATAATATACAAATACATGAACAATAATACAAATAAAATAAATAATATTGCAAATAAAACAAATGAGAAACCTTTGTTTAAAGTTAAAAAAAGGCAAGCTGCCCCACAATTTGAAAGCGTATTAGGCGAAGAAAACGCTACCAGTCATATCCCACTCCTCGCCCCCGGTGATATACGTATATTACATATGGGAGGTGTAGAAGAAATAGGTAGGAATATGTCTATGATAGAATATATGGATAGC
>JAYVII010000061.1:0-3130 GCA_043770395.1 bacterium
GTTACAAGAATTTATTAACTTTTTACAAGATCTGCATGATGAGGAAGTAAAGGTAAGGGGTCTTGCAAAATAGTATGAAGACAGCCACACAGTCAAATAAGCCAGTTGAGTTATTGGTGACTTTCCTTGGTGTTAAATAAAAAAGTATGATAAATATAGTAACAATACAAGTTCTAAAAGAAATTGATTCTAATAAGATTGCTTTGGTGCCAATAGCTATAAATGAAAAAGGCTTTTGCTCAGAAACAAATATTTATTCTGAACTAAATACTGATATAGGTGCTGATGAGTTAGGGAAGGAAATCAACAAAATGAAATATAGAGCAACTCAAATTGGTATTGTAAACGTAAAAGATGAAGTTAATGTTTGGAAAATTATATCTTTAGCTAAAACAAGAAAAAGATTTTGCTCTGAATGGGAAAGGGTTCTTGTCTATTGCAACCAAAACTCAGATACTCTATATGGAATACCTTCTGGCTTTGAGATTACAGCTAGTAAATTCGATGGTCAAGACTTTCTAGGCACTAATTATATGCCAAAATATAACTTACCATTGAATGTATCTGACGAAGAGCTCGGCAGGACTATATTGGAAGCTTTCTCAAAGATCAAAGATATTGTATTAAAAGATGATAGTTATAACTTTGTGTAATAATAGCTACAAATAATAATATGAAAATAATAAAAAATATTATCAATAAACTTTTAACAAAAAGTGAAGTTAAGATGTTAGAAGATATTAAAACTAATTCAGAATATATAATTAAGGCTTTTAATTCTTTAAACTTAAAGTTAGATTATTCACTTGAAAGTTTAAAATTAGTCGATCAATTCTTCGATGAACAAATTGAAAATGGACTTCCAAAAGAGGGTAGTGTCCTCACTCTCGGTGGGTCTTCTTTTGGCCCTAAAGTATTTGCAATTGGATGTTATCTTGGTGAGACGTTAGTCAAAAATATTCCAGGTGCAAAATGGAATTTAAAAGGCTTTACCTCTCCTCAAACAGAAGTTGAAGCTCAGATAATTTTGCCAGATACTATTATCGTCTGGCCAATTGTAAAAACTATTAAGAGAATGCAAAATGGTGAAGAAGACGGTCTTTATATTTATGGGCAAGTATTGAAAGCAACTAATAAAAAAGTGTAATTAAAATGCAACCCATCAACTACCTCAAACACGTATCTCTCACACTCATACTTGCGACGTTAATCACGAGCTGGTTACCTATAGTCTCGGCTCTAACTTTAACAGAAAATTCAACTCCCACCCTCTCCCTCACCCCCAGTGTTCAAAACTATACATTGATAGGTAACACAGCTAGTGCCACAGGCACCTTCGCCCTCTCTACTACCTATATGACTTCTTGTACATTGAATGGAGAGTACCTTCAAGAACTAATCCCAACACTAGTGTTATTGAAAAATGAAAAATAAAGTTAAAATACTAGTGTATGAAGAAAAAAAGAAAATAAATCTTGCCGTAATTAGAGCTTTGGGACACCTCCTTGGGAAGCTCCACGAAGCGGTGAAAGGGTGAATGTATATAATCGCATTGATAAAAACATCAATATGATATATAATGTCCACATGCGTCGGTGGTAGAGTGGTCAATTACAACAGACTGTAAATCTGTCGCTTCCGAGCTTCGTTGGTTCAAATCCAACCCGACGCACTACTATGTTAATATAATAAATAAATTTGACGAAAGATTCCCTGGTGGTATAATTAGATTATTACCAAATAAATAAATTATAAGTTAATTTGTTTTAGTTAAAGATTGATTTATAAACTTAGATAGAAATTAAATAAAAAAATATATGATATATGAAACAATGATGGCGGCAATAATAGCATTGATAATAGGAGGTATAGTGATACTGATATCCAATTTCAGACCGGTAAATAGTATTGACGATAGGCCGAGGGCAACATTTAGAGATAATGCATTATACATTGCTATGTTTGTTACTTTGTGTGTTTCTATTTCTAATTTTATTAGTATAGTATTTGCGGCTATTGATAAAGCGATACCAGACACTCTCAAAAATGGTATGAATTATAATCCATACAATGACGATATGCGTTTTGCTATTGCTTCTCTGGTGGTTATGTTCCCACTGTACTTGTATTTTGCTTTTACTACTTCCAAAGATATACAGGAGGATATGAGTAAAGCGAAATTGGCAATAAGGAAAAATATATTTTATTTAATAGCTATTATAACGGGCATCACTATAATAGGTACATTGATCTTTGCTATTTATAATTGGTTGGGCGGTGAATTGACTTCCAGATTTATGAGCAAAGCTTTTGTGATTTTGTTAATAGCTGCTGGAGTATTTACTTATACTAGATATTCTCTAAGGCGCGATTTTAACATAAAGAACAAAACTCCTCTGATTATGGCTTCTGTAGTTAGTGCCTTAGTATTAATTGGAATAGTGTTTAGTGTGAGTGTGTTGGGCACTCCTGCTATGGTAAGGAAATTAAAATATGATGATCAGAGACTGCAAGACCTTTCTGGTATACAACAGCAAGTATTGTCATATTGGCAAACAAATAAAAAACTACCTCAAAATCTAGATAAATTACAAGATCAATTTGCTGGATATTCTATACCTCGTGACCCTAGAGATGATAGTTCTTATACTTATAAAATAATAGAAGATACTAAATATGTAAAAGCTTATGGAGTTGATTGTTTGAAATACAAGAAGCCTATGTATAACAACAGTGGCTATGAGATCAAATCCTCGCCTGATGTTAATGCTATATGTGAAGTACCTACATCTGCTGTATTTGAAATGTGTGCTGAATTCGAAACAGAGAGGAATTATTCTACAGATAAAAATAGAAATTACATACCAAACCCTGTAATTACTACTGACGCAATAGTAGGAGTTCCTCGAGTGGATTTGGGATATTCAAAGTATGGCAACTCTTATTATTCTATAGATAATTATTATTATGGTAATGACAATAGCAATCCATTTTGGGATCACAAAGCAGAAAAAACTTGTTTTAAAAGAACAATAGACCCTGTAAAATATTCTTACGGATATTAATTATTATTAATTGTAATTACTCACATTTAATTATTTATACTTAATTATTTAGATTATAATAACTA
>JAYVII010000062.1:0-3120 GCA_043770395.1 bacterium
GACAATTCAAATAATCCTTTTAAATTCTTTACTACTCGTGCGAGAGAAGCTTTTAAAAGGGCACATGAAGTAGCCATAGAAAGAGGGCAAAATAGTGTAAATGCTATGCACATGTTGGCAGCTATTGTAACTGCTGAAGATTCAGTTGTGTACAGCATGCTAGAGCGTATGGGGGTGGACGTGGCATTATTTGTTGACACTGTGCTGGATGGTATAGAAATGAGGGGAGGGTCCAACACTATGGCACCATCATATCAGATGTATATGACTGGCGAGCTGGCTCAAGCAATAGACAATAGTTTAAAAATTGCTCACACTTTTCATGATGAATTCGTATCCACAGAGCATTTATTTTTGTCTATTATGAATGCTGATGCGGATATTATGGATATAATGCGTAGATTTAAAGTAGACAAAGATACGGCTTTTAAAACATTAGAAAATTTACGCAACACCAAAGATGAAGACATAAGTGTCAAACGTAAAACTAAAGCAATTACAAAATATACACGTAGCTTCACCCAAATGGCCAGAGAGGATAAATTGGATCCTGTAATAGGACGCGATAATGAAATTATGCGATTGATGCAAATATTGGCTAGGCGTAGCAAAAATAATCCTATACTAATAGGTGAGGCAGGCACAGGTAAAACTTCTGTAGTAGAAGGACTGGCCATACGTATAGCCAAGGGTGATGTGCCAGAAAGCCTCAAAGATAAAGAACTGGTATCTCTAGATCTTGGCATGCTAATTGCTGGCACCAAATATCGTGGTGAATTCGAAGAGAGACTTAAACAAATAATGAAAGATATAGAATCCTCTGACGGCAAGATAATACTTTTTATTGATGAAATACATACTATAGTGGGAGCAGGGTCAGCCGAGGGGACATCGGATGCTGCGAACTTATTAAAGCCAGCATTATCACGTGGTGAAATAAGAGTAATGGGAGCTACTACTATCAAAGAATATCAAAAATATATAGAGAAGGACCCAGCCCTAACACGTAGATTTCAACCTATATATGTAGAAGAACCTACCGTAGATGATACTGTGGCTATATTGAGAGGATTAAAAGAAAAATATGAACTTTACCACGGAGTACGCATTACTGATGACGCGATATTGTCAGCTGTTAATTTATCCGTCAGATATATTACAAATAGGTATTTACCGGACAAAGCAATAGATTTAATAGACGAAGCAGCCTCAGCTTTGCGTATAGCTTTAGAAAATAAACCACCAGCATTGGAAGCTGCTCATAGAATAATTACGCGTTATGAAATAGAGAAAGAAGCTTTACGCAAAGAACTTTTGGTACATGCTAAAAATGAAAGCACAGAGAAAAGACTCTCTGCAGTAGAGGCTCATATAGCAGATGAAAAAGAAAAAATACATGATTTAGAATTGAGATGGAATACAGAAAAGAGTCTCTTGGCCGAAATAGCTGAGATGAGAAAAAATATAGAAACATCTAGACTGGAGGCAGAGAATGCACAAATGATTGGAGATTTGTCAAAGGTAGCAGAGATTAGATATGGGAGAATACCCACTATACAAAAATCACTGGATGACAGACTTGATAAAATACGCAAAATGCAGAAATCTAGACGTGTGCTAAATGAAGAAGTAAATACCGAAGATATAGCTGGTGTGGTAGCCCGCATTACTAGCATACCCCTACATCGTATGCTAGAAGAAGAAAGTCAAAAACTATTAAAAATGGAACTTGAATTAGCTAGAAGAGTAATAGGACAAAGTGACGCTATTGCTAGAGTATCCGAAGCCGTAAGGCGTTCTAGAGCTGGTGTATCTGATCCAAATAGGCCTATTGGATCATTTATATTCCTCGGACCAACGGGAGTAGGTAAAACTGAGTTAACAAAAGCTTTGGCTGAATTTATGTTTAATGATGAAAAATCATTGATCAGAATAGACATGAGCGAGTATATGGAAAAGCATAGCATGAGTAAATTGATTGGATCACCTGCTGGCTATGTGGGTTATGAGGAGAGCGGCCAATTGACAGAGGCGGTAAGGCATAGGCCTTATTCTGTTGTACTTTTTGACGAAGTGGAGAAGGCTCATCCAGAAGTATTTAATTTATTATTACAAGTACTCGATGAAGGTAAATTAACAGATAATAAGGGTAGAATAACCAATTTTAAAAATTGTATTATAATACTTACAAGTAATATTGGTAGTAATCATATACAAAAAATGCAAAGCTATGGTTATAATATGTCTTATAGTAACGATGAATATGCCGGTATAAAAGATAAAGTATTATCAACGTTAAAAGATCATTTCCGTCCGGAATTCCTAAATAGATTAGATGATATAATAGTATTTGACGTACTTGATAAAATAGAAGTAGCCAAAGTTGTTAAATTACAATTAGATTTGGTAAAAACAAGACTCTTGGAGAAAAATATAAATCTAGAATATGATGACAAATCTGTAAATTATATAGCAATCAAGTCTTATGATCCACAATATGGAGCAAGACCAATCAAAAGATATATACAGACAAAAATACTAAATACTGTTGCCAATATGATAATATCACATAAATTTGACAAAGGAGGCACTGTTTATGTACAAGTAAAGAAGGATGAATTATTGATAGAAGGTAAAGCTAAAGCCAGAGTAATTAAAAGAGAAGATTTAGAATTAGAGCCACAAGTTTTAGGATAAATTTTGTTATCTATAATGTGAATCTTATTAGATAATAATAAATTTGCATTTAAAGGCTTTTTAATGTATAATACGATGATTATGAAATTCGCAGTTATACATACAGGTGGCAAGCAATATATTGCTGAAGAAGGTAAAAAATTTAAAATTGAAAAGATTGTTGGAGATTACAAAATTGGAGACAAACTTAGTTTTGATAATGTAATATTATCAATAGACGGTGACAAAGTAAATATGGGAGCTCCTTATAATGGAGATAAGGTGACCGCTGAGCTCATAGACATAGAAAGACACGCTAAAATAGACGTGATTAAATATTTACAAAAAAGTAGATATTATAAGAAAAAAGGCCATAAACAACCATATTTCGAAATTAAAATACTGACTATATAAATAAATATAAAAGTGCGGCGTCGTAGACGC
>JAYVII010000063.1:0-8538 GCA_043770395.1 bacterium
CCCCTCCCTTACCTCCCCAAGATTTGGGGAGGAGCCACTCAAATTTCCTTGTACTTTCTTTATCATTTCTAACCCTCTTTCATAAAATATATGCTCTTCATCATCATTTTTCCATCCACCAATAAGCCCACGGAATTTATTAAATTCATTTTTATAATTCTCTAATAAATTTATAGTACTTCTCTGCTCTGCTTTGATTTCTGCTAAAGGTTCTAATACATTATGTATCGCTATTCCTAGTGACATGTGTGGTGATGTGCTACCAATTTTATTATTAGTCTTAGGATCTTTGTATATATTAGCAAGATAATATAGCCTTGGGCATTTGATATAATTCTCATATGATGAATGTGACAGCCATATGGCTTTATATTTATCTGGCATAAAATTTTAATTATTATTATATTTTGTGATTAAAGTATCTTCGTATTTTATCAAATCTTCCAACTTTAAAGTCTCATAGTCATTACTTGGTATATAATCAGTAGATTCAGTAAATTCTAAATTGTTAATTGCTTGCCAAACTGCTACTATTAACTTTTTAAATCTTTCATACTCATCTTTGTCATGTTCATAGTAGAGAGTAAATATATTTTCATCTTCTACGAATTGTAAACCAAAGTTACCTAAAGTATAAGATTTAAATTTACTACTCTGCTCTATTAATAATCTGTACATCATTAACTGATATTTGTAACGATGTGCTTTGATCTTTTCTATAGCGTCTAATCCCTTGTCCCAACTTTTTAAAGTCTTGCCAGTTTTCCAATCTAGTACATTGACTGTATTGTTTTCTATATATACATAGTCCAATTTACCCGTGATACGAGCTTCCTCTATTTGTATATTTTCATGAGCTAAATTGTATTCAATTAAAAAAGAAGAAGAATCTAAGTTGTTATATTCATTGTTACTTTTATATATATTATTTATTTGTATTTTCTTTTGATAAAAGTTAGCTAACACTTCTACCCCCCTATTATATAATTTCTTTTCTTCTATTTTATCTAGTCTCTTTTTGTTTAAAGATATTCTAAATTTATTTATTACATTCTCTAAAGAAGTCTTTTTACTTTCATTTATTTTATCTGTATAATCTTTTTTATTAGTAAAAATATATTCTATCGCGTCATGTATGGCACTACCATAGGCTCCACTACTATTCATTGGCTGGGGGAAGCGTAATAAATTCTCACGGAATAAATGTGCTGGACCGCCATCCTCTATTTTTAAATAATTATTTATATGAGTAATAGACATTTGATAATTTTCTAAAATATTTCGCAATATTTTCTCTTCTTCTATATTGTATTTTGCGTCTTCAAAAGACTTTTCTAAAGCAATTATATTTTTATCTAAAGTGGAAGCTGTGCTATCTTCTAAGCCAAGCTTTTTGTTTATTATTTTACTTTGTAAAGAGGCAGGAGTAATAGCAAAGTTTTTAACATCTATTGACAAAGTCTCTGGCACGTGTCTATTTATATTTTCTACATGAGAAATGTATAAATGACTTTTAGCGCGTGTCATGGATACATATAAAAGCCTTATGCTATCGTCTTCGTCTTCGCTCGGTCCTGTTAATATTTGATAAAGAAATTTAGGTATTGTGGCAATATTTCTCCTCTTATTAGCATTCCAAATTTTATCTTCGTTGTCTATTATATAGACATAATTATATTCTAGACCTTTACTTTTGTGCGCTGTTTGTAACGTTACTTGCGCTTTATTATTTATATTATTTATATTCAATGGCAATTTATATTTATCATATATATTTATAAAGTCTTCTATATTTGTTATAATCCAATTAGAATTAGTATCTCTTTCTTCTATAGCATTATACAAAGCCCTCAAAGCTTCCAAGTATATATAATATTGATGCCTACTTGCAGGCTCTGATTCTTCTTTATTTTCAATATCGTTTGTTATCTTTTTGTTAAAATAAAAGTCTCTGATACCAAATGTGTTTTCTATTTTGTGCAGTATTTGCAATATGGGTATATCTGTACCATCTTTGATAATATTTAAAATAGCTTCGGCCACTTTTCTTGTTCCTTCATTTTTACTGATAGCTTGCCACCAAGTCATATGCTCTGACTTCACAGTATAAGATATTTCAAAAATAATTTCTCTTTTTATATTCCAATATGCTGCAGAAATTATTTTTATCAAAAGGTCATCGCGTATGTTTTTATTATCTACAATTGACGCCACATATTGCATCACATTTAATATATCCCTTATTGGTGGCATGTTTAAAGCATTTTGTTTGTATGTATATTCATAGTCAATGTTACTTTGATTTAAATATTTACTCATCTCTTTCAAGCTTTTGTGATCTCGCGCTATTATGGATATGGTTTCCTTTTTTTCTAATAAAGTTTTTATTTCTTGTGCAATAGAAAAATATTGCATTTCTTTATTTTCATAATATCTATTTTCTATGTTTGATTGGGAGAATCCTATATCATCTGCATGCTGACTACTTACTAAGTTTTTATTTATATCTTGATAGACTTTACTAAGTCTATATTTGGCCTGCTCTGCCACCTTTTGACTGTGGTCTATTATGTCCTGAGTGGATCTATAATTTATGTCTAGAGTTATTACCTTCACATCTTTCCAATAATCTTTTCTATAATTAATTATATTATTGATCTCTGCGCCTTGGAATTTGTATATAGCCTGATCATCATCGCCCACGGCACATATATTTGGTTTACCTTCATTGGCTGTGTGATTAGTAATGGCTAGCACCATATCCATTTGCGCATTACTGGTGTCTTGGAATTCATCTATCATAATATATATATATTTCTCTGCTATATTATTATGTAAATCTATATTTTCGTATAGAGCAGATTTTACATTTATTATCATGTCATCATAATCATAAAGACCTCTTTCATTCAAGTTTTCTTCATAATATTTATATATATTGGCTATATCTTTTGTCTTGTTTAGATTTTCATATTCTTTTAAAGATATATCATTTTCTAATTCACTGCTCATTGTTTTATTTTTTGTTGATGTTGTATTTTTCTTTTCTTTAACAATATTGGATGACGCCCAATCAGATATGGGTGAAGTTTTGCCAGCTTCTGAGGCTTCATCTTTTAGATGTTCTAACTCTTTTTTATAAGCAGTAGCAGTTAAATTATTATTAATTTCCAAAGCTTCTATGAGATTGTCTAGCCATAATATATTTTTAATACTCATTCTATCAGTAGTCCAATGATAATTAAATATTTTATTTACTATTTCTAATTCTTCTTCACTTTTGTTCACTAGTATTTCATATTCATGGCTATTATATCCAGCCATTTTAATATCTCGTATTCTATTTTTTACATCTCTATAATAAGCCCAACCTAATTTATTATGATAGGCCGCGAGTGTACTGCTGTGAGGCAAATTCCTAAAAGCCATATCTAGTATTTCTTCTTTATCTATATCTGTCGCGATGTCAAATTCAAAAGCATTATAAAAATATTCTCTATTTTCGTCCATTATGCGTCTAGCAAAAGAATGAAAGGTGTGTATGGCCACTTTACGAGCCGTACTGCCTATTATTTTTGTTAATCTTTCTCTCATGTTTACTGCACCACTATCAGTAAATGTCAAGCACAATATAGATTCTGGAGCTGTTTGTGTCTCTCTCAATATATTAGCTATACGCAAAGCCAATAGCTCTGTCTTGCCACTACCTGGGCCAGCAACTACAAGTAACGGTCCATCTATGTAATCGACCGCCTCACGCTGCTTATTATTTAATTTGTCATAATGTTTTTGCCACTTATCCATCGCTATATTATAACATATTTGCTATAATCATTATATGTTAAAAGTAAGTCAAAATAATTTAAAAATAAATATTGATAAAAATAAATTAGACAAATATTCATATGATGCTTCTATATTTACTATGCGCCCAGAGGGCATACTCACTCCTCGCGATACTTCAGAAATATGTGAAATGGTAAGAGAAGTAAATAAAAATAATTATAATCCTATGAATAAAAGACTCACACTGACGGCTCGTGCTGCTGGTACCTGTATGAGTGGTGGCCCCCTCACTGAGGGTTTGGTAATTTCTTTCACTGAGCATATGAATCGATTTGAATTGTTCCCCTCTCCAAAACTTGGAGAGGGGTTAGAGGTAAGGACTGTTGAAGTTGAACCAGGACTTTATCACCGAGATTTAGAAAAATATATAAGCAAATATGAATTAATGTTCCCCGCTTATCCTGCCTCCAAAGACCTTTGTGCTATGGGCGGTATTATAAATAATAATTCAGGAGGAGAGAAAACTCTCAAGTACGGTAAGACTGAGAAGTACCTCAAAGAAATAGATGTAGTTTGTGCTGATGGAAATAATTATAAATTTTATAAACAACAAGGAGATAATCTCGATCATCTTTTAAATATAAATAATGAGGATTACTATGCTAAACTTCATAGAGATGTGTATAATCTTTTAAAAAATAATTGGCATATAATAGAGAGAAATAAACCAAAAGTAAGTAAAAATAGCGCTGGTTATTATCTTTGGAATGTATACAATCCCAAAGAAAGATGGCTGGACCTCTCTGCTTTATTTTGTGGGGCTCAAGGTACATTGGGTATAATGAGTAAAGCAAAAATAGAATTATTGCCAGCGGTGAAGCATTCACGCATGATTACATTTTACTTGGAAGATATAAAAGGTATAGCTGATATAGTGCATGAACTTCGTAAATATAATCCGGAATCTCTAGAGCTTTATGATGATCACACCTTTAAAATAGCTATGAAATATTTACCAAATATGATAAGCAAAATGAAAGGAAATATATTTAAACTCGCCTTGTCCTTTTGGCCTGAAGTTAAAATGATATTGACGGGTACAATACCAAAAATAATAATAATAGCTGAATTCACTAATACAAATATTGATATAAAATTCAATGACATAAATAAACAAACTAATAAGATAGATCAAAAAACTTTAGAAAAAAATATAGAAATCTATTTTAATGAAATGCAAAACTTTATTAAAAATAATAATTTAAAAATTAAAATTACTTTGGCTAAAAGCCAAAAAGAAGCTGATAAATACTGGCTTTTTAGACGGGAGAGCTTTAATCTTTTGAGGTCAAAATTAAAAAATGTGCGCACTGCTCCATTTATAGAGGATGTAGTAGTACCTGTGGATTCCTTCCCATTCTTTATGCCAAAGTTTGAAAAAATATTGGACCATCACAATTTACTTTATACCATAGCCGGACATGCTGGTGATGGTAATTTGCATGTGATACCACTTATGAAATTAAAAGATGTGCATAGTATAGAAAAGTTAAAAATAATTTCTGATGAAGTTTATACTTTGGTGGGTGAATATGGTGGATCAATTACAGGTGAGCATAATGACGGCATGATACATGCGCCATTTCTCCATTATATGTATGATGAAGAGATGCTTGATCTTTTTCAAAAAATTAAAAATATATTTGATCCAAATAACATATTTAATCCAGGTAAAAAGGTAGGAATCAAATGGGGGGACGTGACAAGGTATATAGACAGAAGAGTTTAACCCCTTCTGCCTTACGGAAGGGGTTGCATTATGATAAACGATCAGCTAATTTATGATTTACATCTCTATGTCTTATCTCATCTGCTCTGGTTGCAATTATTACATCACGAAGTCTGGCATCCTCTGACAGATTCCAATATTTTATAGCTATATCTGGCGCTTTTATATTGTGTTGTATTTCCCCGTCTACTAGAGCTAAATATTTAGTATAACTATGTATGGCTTCCTCTTCGAAATATCCAACTATGCGATGAGCGGTCTTGTCTGATATAATATAGATAAAAAAGTACATGACCGAGAATATAGCCTGCACTATCAATATCATCAGTCTGTCCCAGATATCAGGTCTAGCTATATGTGAATAGACCATCAAGTGCATGCGTTCATTCTCTGCCTCCTCCAGTAACGTATGTATTATACCCTTATCATCTTTGATACGACGCAAACTTCGCAAATGATTAATCATGCCACCCACCATGCCAGGTACAGCCGCAATAGTTTCTAATACCACAGCGCGATGACCATAACGATTGCCAAAGATTATATCCATCGATCTGGCCATGAATTTAACTAGATAATAAGCAAATATATCCAGCTCCTTCTTACTCTCTCGATGATAAGCTAAACTGTGTGGGTGTATGTGTATTTCTGTTTCCATATTGTTAAGTATAACACATCTAATTACTTTTTCAATAATAGTTCGGCTCTCTTTTGTTCTTTTAGCAGCTCTTTGTTCAAACCATCACGCATCTGCTCTCTTATTTTTACCAATTCAGCATAGTTATACATCGATGCTATTTTAATTTCTTTGTCTTTTAAATTTTGTCTCTCATAATTATAAGAGTCAACCACAAAATAAGTAAAGCTCTCGGCAAAGTCCTCAACTTCATTTGTTGCGGCATAATCATTTATAAATGTATCGTCAAACTTTTTGACATTACTGTCTTTTATTTTTTCAATGTCTTCCTCTTTTTGACCCCAAGTTTTATTATAAAATCTATTATAGAATAAATTTAAATAAGATTCTTTTTTTAAACATCCCTCATCTAAGGATAAAGTAAGACATTTTTCGCTACCATTTGACTCATCTGAATAAGCAAATTCCATTTGGTCTTTATTTAGGCTTATAATATGTGCCAATTCATGTATTAAGCTCATATATTGCTCTCTTTCATTTTGCTTCCTATATACAGTATCGTTGATCGCTATACGCCATTTACCATTTCCATCCTCATCGTCGACAAAGGCTATGGTGTCATCCTTACTATTTTCATAAATATCGAACTCTTCTATGTATTTATCACTGATATCATCAGGCGATAATGCGGCTATTTTGTTCCAAACTGTAAAGTAGTAATCAGTATAGCCTTGTGCTTTTCTCGGAAAAAATTTAAAGTTAATTTTTTCTCCTTTATTAACTAAAAACTGCACTGTCATATTTTCGTCTGTAAGACCTTTTTCATTTTCACTTGTTTTATTTTTGTTAGCCTCTTTGATGCTCTCTTCATCAACCCAGGATTCTAATTCGGTATTTATTTTATTTTCTATAGCAGTACATTCCTTTTCGTCGGCACATTCATAATAACAAGTTTTTGCCTCGTTATTAAATTTTTCAAAAGATGTACACTCATTTTTGCTATCTACTTCTGTTTCGTATACTATTTTATCATTCTTTAAATTTTCATTTATCCCATTTTTATTAAAAATATTTTTATTATTTTCACCTACTTTATTTTCTTTTTCTTTGGTATTATTATTTTGTAATAAAGTATCTGAGTCGTCTCTCTTAATTATCTCATGTGTGTAAGCATAATATACAGAGCCAGACAAAAGTAAAACAATTAATAAAGCATAATAAATCTTTTTAATATTTATATTCATAGATATATGATAACACATTTTATTTTATAATTATTTAACTTATAAACTATATCAGTTTATAATCGCACGATTTATCGTTTATAATGTTTTTATTTGTTAATACCCTGTATACCCATGATATACAGCTCTTCCACCTTCTCTCTGGCCCATTCATGTTTGCGGAGAAATGTCAGGCTGGATTTGATGCTAGGATTATTGGCAAAGCATTTGATATTAACTCTTTTGGCCATCACCTCCCAGCCATATTTCTCAACCATCTCTTCAAGTATCATCTTTAATGTCTTGTTGTGCAGTGGGTCATTTTTGTGTGGGTCTTCTGGCATGTTAATTATTAATATTGTTCATTCTCCAATTATATAATCAAAGTAATTATAAAGCAAATTAAAATATTAGCCTAAAGTTAGCCGAATATTAGCCTAATGTCAAATTATATTTGTTATTCGTATATTTTATTTCCCCCTATTCACCCACCACTCATTTGTGGGGTCACCAAACCACCATCTGTCACTTCTTGTTTCTGTTATTATTTTACCAAGCATTTGTCCTGATTCAGTTTTCAGTCTAGCTATGGCACTTGGTAACCACTCACTTGCTCTCCCATTACCAATGTCTATTTGCTCCTTGAGTGACATTATCCATTCTAGATTATCTGAATCTTTCACTAGCTTTGATTCTAGCGTCTGTCTACCTTCATATTCATTTATAAGTTCACCTATTGCTTTACCTATTTCTGTAGGCAATCCATCGACTAGATCTGAATGAGCTTTATCTTCCAATCTAGTAGTATATTTTTGATGCACATAATTTAAATCAGAAATTCTAGCTTCTGATATATCATGTAACATGGCCATGGTTGCTACTTTGTATGGATTATCTACCTTTTCTATTAATGCCAGTACAAATGCAATTACTGAAGCTCGATGTAAATGCTCTGCTACAGTTTGTGCTCCTGATCCAAGGAATTGGAATCCACTACGCGGCGTACGTTGCAACATTCCTACTTCGTATAAAAAATCCGTGATATGATTTAGGTCTTTATTATCCATACTCCAATTATATAATTAAAATATTGATAAAGCAAA
>JAYVII010000064.1:0-8483 GCA_043770395.1 bacterium
CTTGATTTAATTCAGGACTAAGGCAAGTTCGGTAACAGGGAGTAAGTCGTAACAAGGCACGGCTAGCGGAAGCTGGTCGTGGATTAATTCCAAATTGGAGCGCAACTATATTTATATAGCTTGCAGTCGATTAACTAATCTTTTGATTTTTATGATTAACATGCTATCACAAAATGCATGTCGCGTATATGCGAAATTATACGAGAAGACCTGAAAAATGGCTAAAAACAGGACAAAATAAATTTACTTACACAATTATTCTAAAGAATTTGAATCTTAAAGATTTTAATTTTTTAATGTATCGATATTATCAAAACTTATTCTATTAATAAATAGAGTTAGAAGTTAAACAGAATAATAGTTTGGTAAATTGATTACAAGAAGAATAATATAAAATAATGGAAAACACTAATACAAATAGTGGATCACGTGGTGGCTTTGCCAATAGGCAGGGTGGCTTTAGAGGATCCAGTGAGAGGAATTTTAATAGTAGAGACAGCAATAGATCAGAAGGCTCGTCATATGGCAATAGAGATGGAGGTTCACGAAGTGGCAGCCGAGACTCGTCTCGTGGTGTATATGGCAGTAGAGACGGAGGATCACAAGGTAGCAGAGGTGGATTTGGTGGTAGAAGCCAAGGTGGTAGAGGTGGCTATGGCAGCAGAGATGGTGGACAAAGGAGTGGAGGTGCGGCTCGCCCATTTAATCCCAAGAGGGCTTTCAAGGCTGACAATATACCTGCGCACCTTTTTATAAATCGTGAAGCGGTCAAACCAGAATTAAACGAATATACTCCGATTAATAGCTTTGCCTCTTTCCCTATACCGGAGAGACTTAAAGAGAATTTAGCCTTAAAGGGCTATACCAAGCCATCTCCTATACAAGACATGTCTATACCGATATCCTTGACTGGGCGTGATGTAATAGGCATAGCAAGTACGGGTACAGGTAAAACTGCAGCCTTTTTGGTGCCGCTTATTACTCGTATGTATAATGATTCAATGCATAATTGTATTATATTAGCGCCTACTCGTGAACTCGCTCAGCAAGTAGAAGAGGAGTTTATGGAGCTTGCTCGTGGATTACGTATGCCATCAGTGGCCTGTGTAGGAGGAGCGCCTATATATAGACAACTTAAAAGACTAGAGCGTGATGTGCGTGTAGTGGTGGGTACCCCAGGACGTATAAAGGACCTCATAGAGCGTGGCAATATAAACATGGCTAATATACATTCTGTGGTCTTGGATGAGGCTGATCGTATGTTAGATATGGGATTTATTGGGGACATGAGAGAAATATTGGGTGCTATGCCAGAGAATAAAATGGGGCTATTTTATAGCGCGACTTTTTCTAAAGAAATACAATTACTCTGTCAGGACTTTTTAAAAAATCCAGAGACAGTATCTATCAAGACTCGTGATACAGCTTCCTCAGTATATCAGGATATATTAGAATTTAAAGGAAAAGAAGATAAGCTGCTTAAATTAAATGCTTTACTCAAGGAAGAAAAAGCTAATAAAGTGCTAATATTTTGTGAACGTAAACGTGATGTAGACACCTTGGCTCAGATATTAAAAACTGAAGGCTTCAAGGCTTACGGCCTGCATGGTGATATGCGTAATCGTGAGCGTGAGCGTGCTGTACAGGCATTGACTGAGGGATCGGTACAGATAGTAGTGGCGACAGACGTGGCAGCTCGTGGTATAGATATCAAGGACGTGTCACTAGTAGTTAATTATGACACTCCAGGTAATTATGATACGTATGTGCATCGTATAGGTCGTACAGGCAGAGCAAATGCTGTTGGTCATGCAGTGACCTTTGTAGGGAGGTAAATGAACACACAACAATACACAAGAGGGCCGCTACGCGGCCCTCTTGTGTATTGTTGGTATTTAGTATAGTATTACATTGTGCCACAAATTGTGGCAGGCTATTTACTCAAGGAGAACTATCTTCAAAAATATACAAGCTATAATAGAGACCCATACACTTCTAGTGTTTTGCAAAGATGAGGTACATCGTCTTTTTGCAAGACTAGACACCACGGGCTGGTTACCTCCTAGCAAACTTAGGAGACTTAAACTTTTGGTGAGGCTGGAGCGTGTCCTCAGCCAGAGGTGGAACAGTTTTTTATTTTGAGTAGGCTATGTTTGGCCACCCAACGACCCGCCGTGTAGTGCGCGAGAAGACTCGCGTGACAGGCGGGTTTTCTTATGGGACAGAAATCTAACATTACAAAAATCTGGGTATTTGTAATGTTAAGTTGACAAAAATCTGGGTATTTGTTAACTTTAGCAGTCCTTGACAAAAAGTGCATATATATGTATACTACTAACAGATCTGGTGGGATAATCCCATTAGGCAAGCACATTTCCAGAGGAGATCGGCATGACCACACAGCCTTCATACGAATTGCAAGCCTGACATGATAAGGCTTTAAAAGGCTCGGTGACATGTCAGGTCTATTGGCCTTCTGAAGGGAAGGCCCAGCGTGGCAATACGCCATATGTCGAGTATGTCATCGATGATCAGACTTGGCGTGCTCACTTCACCCTATCAGCAGAATACAAATACATGGAAAAACGATATCGGAGACTGGGAATGTTCTATATCAATGTTGCGCGCAACGGAGAACATCAATTCTTCATGTGGGTGTCCGCAGAGGTGCGTCTCACAATGACTAACAAGACTATGGTTGCTACTCGTACGCATACCCAGTGATGGCTTAGTGCGGACCGCAGGTCCGCACCCACACACCCCCGCTCACTGCGCAGAACCGCGCTAGTATGGGCGGTTTTATATTATGAAAAATATTAAAACTTTTATTTTGTATACAAAGTATTTATGCTATAATGCTCTCACAAAACATTCATGGCTTTTTTTATAAATAAATTAGGAATAGATCTTGGTACTGCCAATATATTGGTATATGTACCTGGACGTGGCATAGTACTCAACGAGCCTTCGGTGGTGGCGGTAGATATAGAGGCTAACAAAATAGTTGCTGTAGGCGAAGAGGCTAAAAATATGATAGGTAAAACCCCAGAAAATATAGTAGCCTATAAGCCTATGCGTGATGGAGTTATCGCGGACTATAGAGTGACAGAAGCCATGCTGAGATATTATATCAACAAAGCCGTTGGGCCATTTAATTTATTACGTCCTGATGTACTCATATCCGTGCCATCTGGAGTGACCTCGACTGAGAGGCGTGCAGTTATAGAGAGTGCAACCAAGGCCGGAGCTAAAAATGCCTATGTGGTAAAGGAGTCAATACTCGCTGCCATTGGTGCTGGCATACCTATACAAGAGCCAACAGGGCGTATGATAGTAGATATTGGCGGGGGCACTACTGATGTGGCTGTGATATCTATGGGAGGAATAGTGTGTAGCTCTAGCGTCAAATGCGCAGGTAATAAGATGGACCAAGCCATAATAGATTATGTAAAAAAGTCTTACAATTTAGCTATTGGTGAGCAAATGGCAGAATATATAAAAATAGAAGTAGGTGCAGCTTTGCCAGTGGAAGTACAGCTAGCAGTCAAAGTAAAAGGTCGCGATACTGTGACTGGACTGCCCAAGACTATAGAGTTACATACCAATGAAATAGTAAAATGCTTGGACAAAGAATTGCGTCAAATGGTCAAAGCAATAAAGGATGTAATGCAAGATACACCACCAGAGCTAGCTAGTGATATAATAGACAATGGGGTGATACTCACTGGAGGTAGCTCACAGTTGAGATTGCTCAGTGAATTAATAGAAAAAAGAACAGGAGTCAAAGCAGTGACAGCTAATGAAGCTCTCTATTGTGTGGCCAAAGGTACGGGAGTAATATTGGATCATTTGGATATGTACAAGAAAAGCATAGTCTCTAAGAGATAAAACACATATATGAACTATGAGACATATAGCCTGAGTATAGATGAAGTCAGAAAAATAATTAAGACAATAGAAATCAAAGATAGCAATAGGAAGTCAATAAATATAAGCTTTTATATTGCTAGTGAAGAAGCCCAAAATGCAATGCTGAAAATGCTGGAGGATCATGAAGATACTCAATTCATCATAACTGTATCAAGTGCAGAAACGCTATTACCTACAGTCAGATCAAGGCTTATTGACATCACGCATATATATAATAATAAAAAGAAAGTCTTATCTGTAGAGGACTTAGATAAAAAAAATGAAATAAATATTTTAGAAAAATTAAAAGGAAATCTTTTAATAATAAAATCAAAAAATAGAGAAGATAATATATATAAAGACTTGATAAATAAATATATCAAAATGTCAGTAATGGAGAGATTAAAATGTAAAGAAGTGGAAGAAATGCTGAATAAAGAAGTAGATACAGGCCTTAAAAATAAAGAAATTAAAAGCAAAGACGATATACATCAATTTCTAATTGCTATTGTCGATAAATTATTAGAACTTTATAAAGAAGATATATATATTAAAAATAAAATAGAAAATGATAGATCTTTAAATGAAATAAAAGAAAAAAATGGTGAAAGCAAAAAAGAAAATCTAAAAGAACAAATAAGTCAATTCAATACTCTGGCTGAATACATAATCAAGCCCGGCAGCTCAGCCAAAATGATAATGGAATATGTGGCTTATAGATTGCATGTATAAAGTATATAAAAATATTTAGCAAGCTATACAAATAAAGTATTTGAGATTAGTTGTTGAAGGTAAGGAAAAAGTATTTGCATTTATTAGAAATATATAGTATACTAAGGGAACTTTAAAAATATGAAGGTTAGATCATCAATCAAGAAAATTTGTGCCAAATGTCAAATCGTCAAAAGAAAAGGCGTCTTGCGCGTGATTTGTGTTCAGCCGAAATGTAAACAGAAACAAGGGTGACCCCTTGTTTCTGTCGGAGTTGAAACAAGGTTAGTCCTGTTTCTGCCAAAGTGAAGCGTACAGCTTCTCAATAATAATTAAAAATATGCGTATAGCAGGTATAGCAATCCCAGATAATAAAAGAATAGAAATCGCTCTCACGGCGGTGTATGGTATAGGTAGACCCAGAGCTCACAAAATATTAAAGTCTGTCGGTATAGAATATGGTAAGAAGCCAACAGATTTGACAGCCGAAGAAGAGGCTGGCATACGTAAAGAAATCGAAAGTATATCAATAGAAGGAGATCTCAAGCGTGATGTACAAATCAACATCAAGAGGTTGAAAGATATAAAGGCTTATCGTGGTACTAGGCATATGAAGCATTTGCCTAGTAGAGGGCAAAGGACCAAAACCAATAGTCGTACTGTGCGTGGTAATGTACGCCGCACAATGGGTAGCGGTAGACGTAAAGAGTCAAAGACTTAATAATTAATATATGGGAAAAAGAAAAATATTAAAAAAGAATAGCAGCGGAGTAGACAGTGCATTAAAAGCCCGCTCTCTATCCAAGGGACTTAAGAAAAAAGTATCAGAAGGTAAGCTCTATATTGAGTCTACTTATAATAATACTAAATTAAGTCTTACAGATAAAGCTGGTAATGTGTTGGCATGGTCTTCATCTGGCGCCATTGGATTTAAGGGAGCCAAAAAAGGCACACCATTCGCTGCTACAAAGATTGGGGAATTATTAGGAGAGAAAGCTGAACAAGCCGGCATCAAGACTTTGGAAGTAGTAGTAAAAGGAGTGGGCTCAGGACGCGAATCTGCTATACGCGCGATGATGGCCTTTAATATAGAAATATTATCAATAGTAGACAAAACACCAGTGCCACACAATGGTCCTAAACCAAGGAAACCAAGGCATGTATAATCGATAAACTTATGTCAGAAGCAATTTGTAAAAAATGTAGAAGAGCGGGAGAAAAACTCTATTTAAAGGGTGATAAATGTTTTACGCCTAAATGTAGCTTTACTTTGAGGCCTTTTGCCCCTGGTAAATTGGATAGTGAACGCAAGCACAGGTCAACTATGACTGAGTACGGCTATCAATTAAAAGAGAAACAAAAGTTGAGAAATAGTTATGGTGTAAGTGAAGGACAATTTGCAACCTATGCTGCTAATGCGGTAATTACTGCCATGAAAACCAAAGATGTTACTCAGCCGCAAGCCCTTATACAAGCTTTGGAGACGAGACTAGACAATGTGACTTATCGTATGGGGCTGGCTACTTCCAGAGCTCTTGCTAGACAAATAGTAAATCACGGACACATCACAGTGAATGGTAAAAGGCTGAACATACCGTCATATAAAGTTAAAATTGGTGACATTATCTCAGTGAGAGAGGGCAGTCGCGTATCAAAGCTTTTCACTATTAATTTAGAAAATAAAAAAGATTATAAGTATCCAGTTTGGATAAAGGGCGATATGTCAAAATTGACATCAGAGATATTGTCTATGCCCAAAGAAATATCAGAGACTTTGACTTTTGATTTAGCTAAAGTGTTTGAATTCTATTCCAGATAGAATAGAACTTGCAAGTTACACGTAAATAAACTTGCATTTATTAGAAAAATAATGTATTATATAATAATTATTATTGATTAATTTTAACTCCCTACATGTCTTCATATTCAATACTTTTACCAAGCAAACCTAAAGTCGTCCGTGAGGATGATAATCATGGTGTCTACACCATAGAAGGACTATACCCTGGATATGGTCACACGCTTGGTAATTCACTGAGAAGGATAATATTATCCTCGGTACCTGGAGCGGCCATTACCTCATTATCAATTAATGGAGTAAAACATGAATTTTCTACTATTGACGGTGTCAAAGAAGATGTAATATCTATGATACTTAATTTGAAAAAAATTAAATTCTCTACTACTTCTGATGAGCCAGTACAGGCTACACTTAAATACAAAGGTGTGGGCATAGTTACGGCCGCAGACATAACTTTACCTGCTCAACTAGAAATAGCAAACCCCGAACAATATATATGTGAGGTTACAGACAAAACAACAGAATTGTTGGTAGAGCTAACAGTAGAAAAGGGTCTAGGCTTTGTCCCTAGAGAAAGCCTCAAGAAAGAAAAAGCTGATGTGGGTACTATATATTTGGATGCCTCTTTTACTCCTGTACGTCGCGCTTCATATGAAGTAGAAAATATGCGTGTAGGAGATAGAACTGATCACAATAGACTCACTCTGGCTATAGAGACTGATGGTACTGTCGCCCCTAGAATAGTAATGGAGCATTCCATAGAGACGATGATCAAACAATTGCAAGCTATTATAGGATTTAGAGCGGAAAGTAATATAGAAAAGGACTTAGTTAATTAAAATTATAAATATATGATGCATCACAAGAATTTCCGTAAATTCGGTAGAGAAAAAAATCAAAGAAAGGCGTTTCTAAAGGGTCTTGCCAGCTCGCTTATTATACATGGTAAAATGGAGACTACTATTGCTCGTGCTAAGGAATTACGTCCATATATAGAAAAGATAATAACACAATCTAAAGTGGACAATGTAGCCAATAGACGTAATGTGGCTGCCAAGTTTTATAATCATGAAGATGAAACAAAGAAGCTTTTCTTGGAAATAGCTCCTAAATATAAAGATATAAATGGTGGATATACTAGAATTATTAGACTTAGTCGCAGATTGGGTGATGGTGCTGAAATGGCCATTATAGAATTTGTATAAATATATGAAATACACAATAGACGCAAAAGGAATATCATTGGGTAGATTGGCATCACAAGCTGCTGCACTTTTAAATGGTAAAAGTCTAGTTAATAGTGCTAAAAATAAAGTAGCCGATGTGATAGTAGAAATTAACAATGCTAAAGATATAAAGGTTACTGGTAACAAAATGCAAACCTCTGTACACAAGAATTTCTCAGGATATCCAGGAGGATTAAAAGAAACTACACTTAATCGTGTAGTAGAAAAACACGGCTTTGCTCAATTGATAATACACGCAGTAAATGGCATGTTGCCAAAAAATAAATTACAAGGTGAGAGAATGAAGAATTTAGTAATTAATGATTAATAATATATGGAGAAAAGATATATAGAAGGCATAGGTAGAAGAAAAAGCTCAGTCGCCCGTGTGCGTATCACAGAGGGAGGTAAAGGTAATTTCGTAGTCAATGACAAAGAAGTAAATGAATATTTCCAAACTAGTGAAATGACAACTATAGCCACAGAAGCTATGCCAAAAAGTGGTATAGAAACTAAATTTTCTGTGTCTGTACATGTAAATGGTGGTGGCATACATTCACAAAGCGAAGCAGTACGACATGGACTAGCCAGAGCATTAGAAATTCACGACAAAGAGTTACGTGGCACATTGAAGAAGCTTGGCTTCCTCAAGCGTGATGGTCGCAGTAAAGAAAGAAAGAAATTCGGGCTCAAGAAAGCCAGAAAGGCTCCAACTTGGAGCAAGAGGTAGAAAACGTACCCCCTCTCCTACTCTCCCCAAGGGGCGAGAGCCACTCATCCCATCCCCGACCCTTCCCGAGGGGAAGGGAGGTACAACAAATACAATACACCAAGTG
>JAYVII010000065.1:0-3059 GCA_043770395.1 bacterium
GAGAGACCTTCTGCTCCTGATATAGATATGGATTATGCTGACGACAGGCGTGACGAAGTATTAAATTACACTAGAGAAAAATATGGCAAAGACAATGTAGCCCAAATAGGTACATTTGGGGCTATGCTCGCTCGTGGTGCAGTACGTGATGTGGCAAGAGCGCTCAAGTATCCTTATATCGTGGGTGATCGTATCTCACGCATGATACCACCACCAAAACAAGGCTTCCCTGTCACTATAGATATAGCTTTAGCAGAAGTGCCGGAACTTAAAAAAGCTTATGAAGAAGAGAGAGAGACTCAACACATAATTGACATGAGTCGCAAATTAGAAGGGTGCGTCAGACATGTGTCTGTGCATGCAGCTGGTACAGTAATAGCTCCGAGCGCTGTGTCAGACTTTGCTCCTATACAATGGGATCCAAAAGGCGAAAAAATAATAACACAATATGAGATGAATGCCGTAGGAGAAGACAATGTGGGATTACTCAAATATGACTTCTTGGGTATACGTAATCTGTCCATATTGGCGACGGCTATAGAAATAGTAAAAGCTGAATACAACATAGCTGTGGATATAGAAGAAATACCGGTTGATGATCAGAAAACTTTTGATATGCTAGCCCGTGGTGAGACTGTAGGACTATTTCAATTAAACGGTGGTGGCATGACCAAATTTCTCAAAGAGCTCAAGCCTACTACCATTTTTGATATCAATGCTATGGTGGCATTGTATCGCCCTGGTCCACTCGAAATGATACCAGAATATATAAGACGTAAACATAATTCTAAATTAATATCTTATACTGATCCGCGACTAGAGCCCATACTTGACCAGTCCTTTGGTGTGATTGTCTATCAGGATGATGTGATGTTGACCGCTATACATCTCGCTGGATACTCTTGGCTGGCGGCGGATAAATTGCGTAAAGCTATGGGTAAAAAGATACCCGCCGAAATGCAAGAACAAAAAGAAAAGCTAATGAAAGGATTCCTCGAGAATGGACTAAGTAAAGAAAAAGCGGTGGAACTGTGGACACAAATAGAACCTTTTGCGGCTTATGGATTTAACAAAGCTCACGCTGCGAGCTATGGTCGCGTGGCTTATCAGACGGCATACATGAAAGCTAATTATCCCTATGCCTATATGACAGCCATCATGACACATGAAAGTGGTGACGTAGATAAAATAAATGAAATAATATCAGAGTGTAAACGCATGAATATAAATGTGCTTCCTCCTGACGTAAACTATTCTGATTCGTCCTTTACTATAGTAAAAAATAGTACCGGCGTAGAAGAAATAAGATTTGGTCTGCTCTCTATCAAAAACTTGGGCTATGATATAGCCGAAGCTATAATGGTAGAGCGCAAAAATAATGGCAAATATAAAAGCCTGGAGGACTTTATGCAACGTGTCAAACATAAAAATTTAAATAAAAAATCATTGGAAGCTTTGGCTATGTGTGGAGCTTTGGACTCGCTTATGGATAGATCGATAATACTTTCTAATAGTGAGGAACTATTAGCTTATCATCGCGACTTTGTGAAGGACACTCAAGATCAGGGGTCATTGTTTGATTTTGACAGCAATAGTAAAGATTCTAAAGACAAAGAAAATATTAATGAAGAAGAAATAAATGCGAAAAATGAAGAAGGTATTTTATCTGGATTTAAATTAAAGCCTGGTAAAGAAATAAAAATAGAAGACAAATTGGCCTGGGAGAGGGAGCTGCTTGGTTTATATGTAAGTGGATTCCCACTTGATCCTTGGAAAGATAAAATATTAAAAAGATCTGTAAATATAGAGTCCATACAGCATGATACAGTCAAAGTAATAGATGGTATAGACGTCTCTATACCAGTACTAATAGAAAAAGTAAAAGTTACCAAAACTAAAAAGGGTGATCGCATGGCCCTACTCTCTGTGCGTGATTATACGGGTATGATAGAAATAGCAGTATTCCCAGAAACATATGAGAAATACAAAAATAGATGCGTAGTGGATAGTGTGACGCTTTTACGAGGTAAAGTATCGACTCGCAATGGCGAGCGTACCATAGTGGTGGATGAGCTGAAAGAGATAGCGAGGGAGTAGACTTATAAGACTTCACTTCATATATTTATTTTATTTCCCTAAATACTGCTTCTATATTATTTCCATCAAAATCTAGAACAAAACAAGCATAGTATCCTTCGTGAGATTCAACTCTGTAGCCAGGTTTTCCATTATCGGTTGCGCCTTGTTCTATGGCTACTTTGTAAAACTCTTCTACTTGGTTTTTATTTTTTGTAACAAATCCAAGATGTATATTTTGAGATGCTGGGTACTTATTGTCATTTGCTCCTATCCAAAAGAAAGGTCTAACATAAATTTATTTTTCCTTTTATCTTACCTTTCTACCTCTCCACTACAAATTTAAAATCTGCGTCTTTTTCTCCTATTGTTCCTGATATAGTAAAAGTATGCTCTCCAACTGAGCGCATAGGAGAATCGGTAGTTATTTGCTTTTGATTTAAAGACACCCCGACTATGTCAAATATAGCTTGGCATATTTCATCTTTTGTTATAGCTCCATACAGATGCCCCTTGTCGTCGGCTTTCTTTTTTAATTTAAAGAGAGTCTCACCTATTTCTTTTAAATTTTTGATCAAAGTTAAATGCTTAGAACTTTTTGCTTTTTGCTCCTCGTCTTTAATTATTCTTTGTTTGGCAATTTTGTTTTCCATGCCTTTATCAAGTCTGTCTGCTAGGCCTTGCTTTATCAATACATTCACAGCATAAGAATCAGAGACTTCATGCACACTATTACGAGGTCCAATTCTAGGCACATCTTTTTTCAAAATTACTTTCATATACATATAGTATCATAAATTCATTCTATACCCAACCATACTTTTATATTTTGGTGTCAGTAGCTGGGATCGAACCAGCGACCTGAGGCTTATGAGTCCTCCGCTCTAACCAACTGAGCTATACTGACATACTAAATTCATCCCCTCCCTTACCTCCCCCAAGGGGAGGAGCCACTCAAAATTCATTCATTAAATATACAATAA
>JAYVII010000066.1:0-8298 GCA_043770395.1 bacterium
ATAAAAAAATAAAAAAGAATAAAGAACACTTAATATTATTACATTTTTTGTCTTTTCCACTTTATACACATAGCTATATTAATAATAATCTTTTATATAAGATAAATACACTTTATTAAAGGTATTAGTAAGGTCTGTTTTATTTTAGTAAGTTTAAATGCTATAATATCTTTATGAAATTTAAATGCCTATATGAAGACATACACAAAGCAATATTGTCAATATCAAAAGTAAATACTAAAAGTAATATATTTCCTATTATAGAGCTTATACATATAGAGGCAAGTGATAATATGATTACTTTCAGATCTACTAATTTAGAAATAGTATTAGAAACAAGCATCAATGCTAAAGTAGAAATAAAAGGTAAAGTAGTAATTAACTATGCTAATTTAAGCAAAATTATTAATATAATTAAAAGTGATTCTTTTGAAATAGAGTTAATAGATAATATATTGGAAATAAATAGTATAACAGAAAGAATAAATAATACAAAAAATAGTATAGATAATAATATAAGTAATAATAATATAAACAATAACAATAATAAAATAAGTAAAAGTAAAATTAAATTACAAACATCTATATACGAAGATATACCAATGCTACCGGTTATAAATATAGAAAATAGTGAGACTTTAATAATTAAAAGAGAGACTTTTATATCAGCTGTCAGGCAAGTAATATTTGCTGTAGCTAATACAGATATCAAACCAGAAATATCAAGTATATTTATATATAACAAAGATCAATACCTCTACACTGTGGCTACAGATACATTCAGATTAGCAGAGAATAGAATAGATCTTTCACAAATAAGTGTGAGTGGTGATACAAATAATAATTTAGATGATAATGGTATTAATATGTTAATACCAGGCAAGAATATGAATATAATATTACCTATACTTGACAATATGTCAGGGGAAACTATAGAAATAAGTAAATATGAAGATGGTATTATGATTAATAATCAAAATACATATATAGCTGTGCGTACTATTAGCGGTAATTTCCCTGACTATGTGCAGTTATTTCCCAAAGAGTATACAGAGATCATTTCTATAGATAAAAGCGAGCTAGTGGCAAATTTGAACGCTACAGTGCTATTCAAAGATAACTATTCCTATTCAAATATAAAATTAGTAAATGATAGAATTTATATTAAGACTAATAATAACAAAATAGGATCATATGAATCAGAGATAGAAATACAAAATATATTAACCTCAAATATAGATAAAGACATTATTTTAAATGAGAGTAAAGAAATAGAATACAAAGATAAAGAAGAAAATAATAATATAAAGATAGAAGCTGATTATAATAGCTCTTTATTGTTAGAAGGACTAAGTAAAATGGATAGCAATAGAGTAATCATCAGCTTCACAACAGCTAACAAACCAATTTTTATTAAAAGTGAAAACAGTAATAATTTTGTTTATGTTTTGATGTCTTTAAGAAGATAAAATTATAAAATCGTAGTGCTAATATTATTAAAATGTTGTAGTGCTAATATTAGTGTTTAAATTGTTATTATAATTATTTATATTGTTGGTATTTGTAGGAGTATAATTTGGTGTAGAATAAATATTGGAAATAGTAGATCCAGTTATATCGTAAGGTAAAGATATTAATGATGGACAAGAGCTGCTGGCTGCCCATAAAGCTATAGAATATTGCCAAAGTTTAGCTTGATCAGTATCACCTTTATCTATATCATAAAGTATAGAATGAGTACCATAAGTACTATCACAATAAATGCCACGAGCATAAGACGGAGCAGATGGGCTAATACTATAATTATTAAAATACTCTATTGGTTTATTTTTAAGAGCTATATCCATAAATTCTCTCCATATTGGAGTAACTACTAATCCAGCCACCTTTTTGTCTATTGGCGTATTATCATTATTACCAGCCCACATCCCTACTACAATAGAAGGAGTATAACCAATAGTCCAGACATCACGATAGTCATTAGTTGTGCCAGTTTTAGCTGCTACTGGCCTATCTCCAAAATTCATTTTATTATTATAACCATAAGCAGGAGCTTTAGCATTATTGTCAGACAGAATATCATTTAACATATTTACATAATTAGTATCCAATATATTTTTAGGAGAAAGTTCAAACTTTTCTAATAAATTATTATCTTTATCTCTTATTTCTAATATTGAATATGTATCATTATATACACCATTATTTGCAAAGGCTCCATAAGCATTAGTAATATCTAATAGACTTACAGTGCCAGCACCAAGAGCAAGTGATAAACCATAATTACCATCAGGATTAATACTATCCAAACCTAATGACCTCACCAGCTTTACTGTATTTTCTATACCCACTATATATTGCAGTTTAACTGCTGGTATATTGAGGGATTGTCCTAATGCATTACGTAAATTAACAGGTCCACGGAATTTGTTATCAAAGTTCTCTGGACTATAACATATTTTATTATCATTAAATGGCGGTAATGCTTGACCAGTAGGAGTACAATTAGAGTTAAATTCTGTATGTAAATCAAATTCTACGGATTCAGGAGAGAGTCCTTTATTAAAAGCTAAATAATATACAAAAGGTTTAAAAGTAGAGCCAGGCTGACGTAATGCTGTGGCTATATTATAATTACTATCTATACTCTTATCAGAATAATCACGAGACCCAACCATAGTTATTACTTGTCCAGTTTTTGGATCTATAGCTACAAGAGCAGCATTACTAGCTTTAAATTTAATTTCATTAGCCAAGGCACCACGCTTAACTATTTCTTCAGCTGATTTTTGTAAATCCCAATCAAGTGTAGTTATAACTTTAAGACCTCCTTTTTCTATCATATCCTTACCATATTTTTCTTCTAAATAAAGTCGCACATAAGCCACGAAATGTAAAGCTTTACCATTATTATCACTACTAGATTTGAATATTACTTTTTCATTTTTAGCCTTTTGATATTCGTTATCATTTATAAAGTTCAATTCAAACATTCTGCGCAACACTATATTTTTTCTTTTTTCTAAATCATCTATATGGGCACCAAAAGGTGAATAATATGTAGGAGCCTGAGGTATAGATGCTAAATAAGCACTCTCAGCGATACCTAGATCTTTAGAAGATTTACCAAAGTAACTTTGAGAAGCTTCTTCTATTCCATATATAGATCCACCATAAGGACTTTCATTTAAATATATATTTAATATATCGTCTTTGGATACTTGAGAGTCAAGCTTTATAGCCATTAACCACTCTTTTATTTTTCTTGATATTGTTTTTTCTCTTGTTAATAAGGCATTTTTAACTACTTGTTGGGTTATGGTGGAGGCTCCTTGAGAATATTTACCACGCATTATATTTACCAAAGTAGCCCTTATTATAGAAGTTATGCGTATGCCATAATGCTCATAGAAATGACTATCTTCTATAGAGATAGTAGCATGTTTCATATGATTAGATATATTATCAAAGCTCACACTAGTGCGTTTGATATTATCATGCACATTATAAAGAACTACCTTGCCAGTTCTGTCATATATTTTAGTAGAATTAGCAACATTTCTATTTTCAAATCCAGAAAAGTCAGGTAATTTAATAGTAGCAATAGAAATAATAATAGTTGAAATGAATATAAGCACAAAAGCAACAATAGTTAAAATAATATTTTTTAAAAAATAAGTTTTGTTTTTGTGTTTACGCATATTTATACTATAACACAATATTAATTATATCCAGTCACGAGTATCCTCATCTGTAAAGGCAATATCTAGATCATCATCAGCGGACACGGAGAAATAATATTCCTCCTCTTCCTCCTCTATTAATATCACGTCACCAAGCGCCTCATCTATAACATCAGCATTCAATTCTTTATTTTCATTTGGGGCTTCTTCCTCTTCCATATTTACTAATTGTTTAAAATATTTTTATAAAAGTCTATTTATTTAGAAATAATGTATCAGATATTTGATAATTATGCAAGTCCCATAGCCATTTTGCACTATTTTGCATATTGAGAACCAGCTAAAGCTATAGATAAAGCATCTATTTCGTCGTCTATATGTTTGTTGTTTTTCCAATTTTCTACTTTATTTAAATTCAATAGTTGATAGACCATATAAGCTACTTTGTCTTTGTCAGCGTGACCATCTCCCGTCAGAGAGGATTTTATTTGCATAGGAGTTAGTTCCAAAATATACTTTGTGTATTTTGAAGAAGTCAATAATAATGACCCTCGAGCCTCGGCTACTTGCATGGCCGTCTTTACATTTTTAGCAAAAAATAAACTCTCTATAACGATTAAATCGGGACTATATTTATTTATTATTATTTCTAATTGATTATTTATATATAAAAGCCTATTTATAAAGCTTTCTTTTTTGTCACTTTGTATACACACAGAATATACATAAACGTCTTTATTATTTTTTCTACATATTATACCTATGCCCAATCTGTCATACCCTGGATCTATGCCCATTATTATTTTATTCATACCCCTATATGACCATAAGCAAGAGGTGTAGCCATACGACCTCTTGTGGTTTTGTCTATTAATCCTAATTGTATCAGATATGGCTCCAGCACATCCTCTATAGTACCGGCATCTTCGGATAGAGCACTCGCCATAGTGGATAATCCAGTAGGACCACCAGCAAATTTATTTATAAGTATATGCAAATATTCTCTTTCATTTTGACCTAGTCCTAATGAGTCAATATCGAGCATAGCCACAGCGCGTATAGCCAGAGGCAAATCTATATCTACTTTTTCTATTTGAGACACATCACGCACACGCTTGAGCAGATAATTAGCAATACGAGGAGTAAATCTGGCTCTTTTAGCAATATATTTAGCAGCCTCTCTATTTATATTTATATTTAATTTATTAGCATTGGCCAATATTATAGTTACTAACTCATCCTCAGTATAGAATTGTAAACGGAATACTCCTCCATGGAAACGTGATCGCAAAGGCGCGCTCAACATACCAATACGAGTAGTGGCACCAACTAGTGTAAAGGGTGGCAGGTCCAGTGATACTGTGCGTGCGCCAGGGCCTTTACCGATAATAATATCTAGTCGACCACTCTCCATAGCGGGATATAGTACTTCTTCTATAGTTTTGTTCATGCGATGTATTTCATCTATGAACAAAACATCATTAGGAGAGAGGTTAGTGAGTATAGCCGCCAAGTCACCGACTTTGGTCAAGGCTGGCCCACTAGTAGTACGTAAATTGGTGTTGAGTTCTTTGCTAATTATATTAGCTAAAGTGGTTTTACCAAGTCCTGGAGGCCCATAAAGTAATATATGTTCTGGAGGGCTGGCACGCTCCAGAGCGGCATTTATAACGATATTTAGGACTTTCTTAATCTTTTCTTGACCTACGTATTCGACGAAGCTGGTAGGGCGCAACACAGAGTCCAGATGGGCTTTATCCAGAGCTATATCATTATTATGTACCTCGTCAATAGTATCCCTTGACATATATTTTTATACATGTTATACTTTTTATAGTTATATAACATATATATTATACAACACATCACCTATTTTAACTATCAAAGCTTTGTTGCTAAGATTAAAAAAAGTTTTATGTTTGATATATAAAAATGTTTTTAATTAAATATTAAATTAATGATGTGTGACTATGAAGCCACACATCTCTAAACAATCGGCTCACGCCATCTCTGAATAGGTGGAGGACGTTGTGGATGACTTGTTCTCCCTGCGACTATCCTTACATAATGGAGAATCTTCACCAAGGGGTTGTTTGGAGATGTGTGGTTTTTTGTATTTGTTAAGTATTTTTATAAATTAAAAAGCCCCACTGAGGTGGGGCTTTGTCGCACAAGAACTAGCAACACCTACTTATCAACTAGTTTTTTGTGTATGGTGTCAACACTCGCCATTGGCACTACCAAAGCTGATATTGATACAAGGGCCGAATTGGCATTGAGCCGCTCTCCTGATGGAGTCGGCTATCACTGTGACAGCTGGCATCTTGACCTTGTCGCAAGAGTAGCTGGTAAAGGTCCCGATATTGTCAGGATTGAGATAGACAGACATGAACCCATGTCCGAGCTCAGCCTGCTCTAGCTTGTCTGGTTCAAAGTTTGGCTTGTTGGAGCCAAACAGCACAGAGCTGGCCTTGATGACGGTGTCACCAGTCGATAGCACTGTCATCGTCCTCTGTAGCAGTAGCTTTACCTTGATAGGTGAGGCCACATGCATGACTGCTACACGTCCTTCGGGATATCCGTCTGCCACTGCTAGCTTTTGCAGTTCGAGCGCGAACAGATTGCCTTCGGAGTGGGCTATCAACACTTTGCCATCTCCAGCTGTCAGGCCAGGCTTTAGCTTGGCGTACATGTCAGCCAGGGTGTCTTTGTAATTGTATAGATCAGTCTGCTGACCAGAGAAGAGCGCGATAAAGTTATTCCAGGCTTGGAGTATCCCAGCAAGCAGTCCGACCTTGATTTGGGCCAATATTCCTTGAGTGTTGTCTAGCTTGAGCTTGTATGTCTCAGCTAGATCCATCAGGAAGGCCTGAGAAGGATTGAACAGTGGCTCACCCACACAGATAGTTGAGTCGGATTTGAATTGCTCGCGGAGTGACTTTGTGGCACTATCAGCTTCTTTGCGAGTATCGTTCATCACACCATTCACATAGTGCAGTGTAGATTTGCAAGCTGCTGCAGACTCTCCACAGAGGAGTATAAGCAAGCTAGAGAGCAGTGCTGTAATTACTTTTCTGTTGTTCATTTGAACTTCTCCTTATTTGCAGTTGCGGGATAGATCTTGATAGCCAGCTAATTTCTCAATTTCTCGGTATCTCTGGACTTTTAGAGCAGAGTTGAGGTTAGAGAGAAACATCTCACGGCTAGCGGCTTCGAATTCATTCATACTGAAAGCCTTCTCAAAAGCGCAGAAGTTGTTAAATGCTACTTCTGTATAAATTATCCGGGCTGCTTCTTCTTTTGTTTTGGGTAGCTCCGAATATGTCAGAGCCAGAACGGCACCATACTCTTTAGCATCAGCTTTCAGTGCCTCCACCTTGGCAGTGCTCGAGGCATCGCTACCTTTGTACAGAGCTAGTATATGTTCCGCCACACGATCTGGTATGCCGTCCTTGTCACTGTCTGCGTCCGTCACTCCATCTAGCAAGCTTTTGCCTGCGGTGTAGGTGATACCACCCGCATTCTTCTTGCCCACCAGCTCTCTAGGTGTCTCGAGAGAGACAGGTGTAGGTGTCGGCACCACTACCTCTTTGATGGGAGTCGTGATATCGTTCACAGCCATCTGGTTGCCACCACCACATGCGGAGAGCAGTGCTAATCCAACCACGACAGCAAGTAATCCCAACACTGGGGTCATCTTGCTATTGGGTTGTTTGCTTGAGCTTTTCATATCTTTTACCTTTTTACGTATTACCTGTCGACGACAGGCTCTATTACTATTATATACAGTATATATCAGTAACGCAAATTGTGCGAGTAGGGTGTCCACAATGTGGTATAATGGGGGAATGACAGAGCAAGATATATGTTCAAAATTTGTACTTCCTAGTATAATCAGGGCTGGTTGGGACAGTATGTCGCATGTGCGAGAGCAGGTGACTTTCACCGCAGGTCGTATAAGAGTAGATGGTAATACTATCTCAAGAGGAGAGAGGAAAAGAGCAGACTTCATTTTATATTATAAAAATAATCTCCCTATTGCAATTGTGGAGGCAAAAGATAATACTCATGCCGTAGGCGATGGATTGGAACAAGCAAAAAGCTATGCACAGATACTTCACGTACCATTTGCATATTCTACCAATGGAGAAGGGTATATTGAATTTGATTTTTTACAAGGCACAGAGAAAAGTCTGTCTATGGATGAGTTCCCAACTAGAGAAGAGCTTTTTGCTAGATATATAGAAGCAAATAATTATAATGACACACAGAAAAATGTGATACTTCAGGATTATTTCTCTACACCACATGGTAGCAAGCCTAGATATTATCAAGAGAATGCCATCAATACTATTATCGACTCCGTAGTAAAAGGTAAAGATAGATTACTTTTGGTGATGGCAACAGGCACAGGCAAGACATATACTGCTTTTCAGATTATATATAGACTTTGGAAATCAGGAAGTAAAAAGAGAATACTGTTCCTTGTAGACAGAACAGCCCTAGCTCAGCAAACTATGCAGGGCGACTTCAGACACTTTGGCACATCCATGACACGTATCAAAAATGGTAATGCAGATAAAGCTTATGAAATATATGTCGCATTATATCAAGG
>JAYVII010000067.1:0-8230 GCA_043770395.1 bacterium
GAGGTGTGATTCCCCCTTTCATTTATATGAAGTCTTTGCATATAAACATTATACTATAATGCTGGTGCCCGGGAAAGGACTTGAACCTTCATGAGTTGCCTCGCTTGCTCCTAAGGCAAGTGCGTCTACCAATTTCGCCACCCGGGCTTATTTTAACTTTAAACTACAAAATAAAATGTACTTTCATTTTGTTCCTATATAATATCACAAATTTAACTTTAGACAAAATAAGGTTTGTAGGTTATAATATACACATAACATATAAATTATGAAAAACCTTTTACATAAATACAATTTACACAAATACAAAAAAATTATTATTACCCTACTCATCATTGTAATGATAGCAATTATTGCTTATTATAATACTAATGATAATATAATAGCTCGCAAAGCTGGACATGGATTGGATATTATAGCTGACGAAGCGAAAGCTTATAAAAAAGCAAATAACAATTACGGCATAATAGCAGCACTAAGTCGTAATTATAATTGTTTCTCCGGTAATACTTTTATTAAAAGTAAAAAAATAGAAGAGATGATAAACACACAAGGTGTGATTGATATATCTTGTAGATTTAAAATTAATGAGACAGCCAAGACACTCGACGAGTGGTCAGTGTCGCTACAAATGGACCAAAAGGTGTATTGCGTAGATAATAAAGGCAATGATACAGAGACCCCTGGCTTTACTCTGACCACGAGTTGTAAGGGGGAATAGCTTGGTCATATGGAAAATAATAATAATCAAATCGCAGTATTTGAAGAAAGTAAAATTAGAAAAGGTTGGAATCAAGAAAAAGAAATGTGGTATTTTTCGCTTGTTGATATTGTGGAAATTTTAACTACTTCTCCCAACCCAACTGACTATCTTAAAAAGTTGCGAAAGCGTGATAAAGAGCTACAAGCCTACCTGGGGACAAATTGTCCCCAGGTAGAAATGCTTACAGAAACAGGTAAATTTCGTAATACGCTTGCTGGAAACATCGAACATTGTTTTCGCTTGATACAAGCCATTCCAAGCCCCAAAGCTGAGCCGTTTAAAGTTTGGTTAGCACAGGTGGGTCGTGAAAGACTGGAAGAAGTACAAGATCCAGAAAGAGCGATAGTTCGTGCTAAAAATATTTATACTGCTAAAGGTTATGAAGACGACTGGATAGCAAAGAGAATGCGTGGAATAAATGTTAGAAATACACTTACAGATGAGTGGAAAGATAGGGGAGCAAAAGAAGGATTGGAATTTGCAATTCTTACTAATGAAATTTACAAAGGTGCATTTGAAAAAACTGCCAAAGAAATAAAAAAGTTTAAATCACTACGTCATGAAGACAATCCTCGTGACCATATGAATGAATTGGAAATAATTCTGACAATGCTTGGCGAAGCTACGACAACTCAAATTACTAAAAATAGAAACTCACAAAAATTTCCAGAACTAGCAAGAGATGCCAAAGATGGTGGACGAATAGCAGGAAATACCAGAAAAGAAATTGAAGTAGAAACCGAAGAAAAAGTTATGGGTAAAAATAATTTTTTATCAAAAAAATGACACCATAAATGAAAGAGGTTCATTACCCCACAAGGACAGTTTGGTAATTTTAGTATATCAGTTCGACCCTTCTCGTGCGTTTAGATATAACTTAATAAGTTCAATATCTTTCAAGTCTTTTTCTCTATGATAGAATTCTTTAATTCTAAGTACGTCATTAAGACACGCCACAGGAACAGTGCCAATGATTTCTTGGTTTGCTTTTAATTCACTGAAAGTAAGCGTGTCATTAGCTATTGTCGGATATAGTTCAATGGTCTTATCATTATTTATTAATCCTGATTCTTCGGTTACGACTATCCTTGAATGATAGTTCCATGTAGTATCTTTCTTTAGTTGTTCTAATAGGTCTTTTGAAACTAGTATATCTATATCTTTAGTTTCTTTTATTTTTCTTATTGCCATTGCCGCACCTCCAATAATGAGGAATTCAGATTGTGGAAAGTTTAAATTTTTTACTAATTTTAATATATCCATAATTATTGTACGTTTCTCTCGCTAGTACGTTTCTGTGCCCCCAGTAGGGATCGAACCTACGACCGTCTGCTTAAGAGGCAGCTGCTCTACCAACTGAGCTATAGGGGCTAATGAAAAATATTATAGCATAATATAATAAAAATGACTATGTATAATACTGAATCTGAATATATCACACATTGTGGTGCCTGGGGCGGGACTCGAACCCGCACGGAGTAACTCCGGAAGATTTTAAGTCTTCTGCGTCTACCATTTCGCCACCCAGGCAATATGATGATTATATCACTTTTTTATAAAAATGAAAATATATGTTATAATTGTGAACATGGTGCGATGGCGAAATGGTAACGCTTCGGTCTGCAAAACCGACATGCGCGGGTTCGATTCCCGCTCGCACCTCCAAGCTATTATTAAAACTTTTTAATTGATAGCATTTATCTTAAAAATTATTATTCAATATGAACACATCTAACAAATACTTCGTAACTATAGGATTGGAAATACATGCGGAATTAAATACTACCAGTAAAATGTGGTGCAATTGTGCCAATGTGCCACTAGAAGAAACCCCTAACAAAAATATATGCCCTATATGCATGGCCTATCCGGGGACTTTGCCTGTAGCCAATGTAAAGGCTTTAGAAAAAATGATACAAATAGGTTTGGCTGTACGTCATGATACAGAAAAGGAGACTGGCACATATAATAATATTTCTAATTTTATAGAATTTGATAGGAAAAATTATTTCTACCCTGATATACCAAAGGCTTATCAAATCACTCAATATCAATATCCTATAGTTAATGGAGGAGCTATCAAGGCTAATATAAATGACAAAGTTTATAATATAAATTTAACTAGAATACATTTAGAGGAAGACACGGCGAAAAGTTCACATGATAAAGGTGATTACACTGTGATAGACTTTAATCGCGCAGGAGTACCACTCATGGAATTGGTGACTGACGCGCATACTTATGATGATGTGGAGACGGCCGCCACGGTCAGTGGTGAATTCGCCAAGGAATTACGTCGTATAATACGTACACTCGGTGCCGGCGATGCTGATATGGAAAAAGGTCAAATGCGTGTCGAGGCCAATATATCAGTGACATTGGATAAAAATAAATATGGTACTAAGTGTGAAGTTAAAAATCTTAACTCTTTCAAATCAGTAGAGGATGCTATACATTATGAAGTGAACAGGCATATAGAAATACTCGAATCAGGTGAAAAAGTAATACAAGAAACTAGAGGTTGGAATGAGAACAAACGCAGCACTTTCTCTCAGAGGAAAAAAGAAAATGCTCATGATTATAGATATTTCCCTGATCCAGATTTGCCAAAGCTTTATACTTATGAATTATTTAATATTATTAAAATAATGGGAAGCCTACCCATACTGCCAGAAGATAGAAGAATATTATTGGTAGACATTGGACTTAATAATAAACAAGTCAACATGCTATTAGATGATGTAGAATTGTGCAATTACTATTTATCAGCTGTAAATGTCATGCATAAAAATGAAGAGAAATTAAGCCTAGCTAATTATTTGTTAACTGATGTGGTCGGTACTATTAGTAAGACAAACAAATCAATCATAGCTTCTCTGCCTGATATTAAATTCATGATAGAGTTGGTAACTATGATAAGTCAAGGTCTGCTCTCTTCTCGGGGAGCCAAGGATATAATAGCTATAGCTATAAATGAAAATAAAACTAATATGGGAGTGCTCGCTCTAGCCCAAGCCAATGGACTGATACAGCAAAATGATGACGAAGCCTTGAGATCTATAGTAAATAAAGTTATAGCAAATAACCCTACACAATGGGCAGAATATAAAGGTGATACCAAGAATATAGGTAATGAAAAGTTGCTAATGTATTTTGTGGGACAATGTATGAAAGAATCAAAAGGTGGTGCCAACCCTGAAGCTGTTACTGCTATCATTAAATCTTTGTAAATAAGCATGAGCTAATACTTTTTATTTTGAATAAAAGTAAATTAAAGGTATAATATTTAAATGCAAAAGTTATTTAAGATTTTAAAAGATATAATAATAATTATATTTTGTATTGTAATTTCTTATTTTGTTCTTAACAATAATTATGTGAGACCTCATATTGCAGCAGCAGTAAATAATAAAGATAGCGATAATAATATTAATAACAATTGGCATATATACAAAAAGGAACATAAAATATTGCTGGGCATATCAGGACATACTTTTTTAGAATTAGCCAATGAAAAAAATGAAACCGTAGAACAAATACATGGCTTTGCTTATGACAGTGTAAATAATCAAATGATAGAAACAGCCATCAAGTCAGGACTAAAATTAAAAGTTTTTAATTTTAATTATGATTTTTATAAAAATGAAATTAGCTTTGACTTCCCTGCTATAGAATTGATGTCAAATAATAGTACCAACACATTAGAAGTATGGAATAAAGCCAAAGCTTGTGGTGATTTGATAAATCAAAAAGACATAAATTATCCTCGTTATGGATTCAAAATTATTTCAGAAACAGAAAACTCCAATAGTGTCGCACACTCTATAGCAAATTGCGCTGGATTAATAGACAGACAAATAGGACTACTTTCTCCTGGTGCTAGGACATTATTACTAACTAATCCTATCCCCTAGCCCCTTTCCCAAAGAAAGGGGGATTCCACTATCCTTGCTCTTGTTCTATAACTGTTATTGGTATTACTTTTTCAGCGATGAATTGCTTTCGGAGATATTCTCCCAAAGATTTAACAGTATTTTCATCATAAAGTGATAATAAAAATACTTCAGACTTCTTTAAGCTCTTCAATTCTTCGTACTTGTCTTTGACTATTTCAGGAGTCACTTTATCAATTTGAGTTAATACTATTATTTCTTTCTTGTTGAGAAGTTCTGTATCAAAGGCGCCTAATTCTTTCCTTATTATATTATAGGCATCTATTATATTTTCATTATCAACAGATATTAAATGTAATAGCGTGCGAGTACGTTTGATATGTTTGAGGAATTTATGTCCTAGACCCTTACCATCACTTGCGCCCTCTATTAATCCTGGTATATCAGCCAACACCAATCCATGATAAGCCCCCAGATTCGGTTCTAAAGTGGTAAAAGCATAATCACCAACTTTGGCTCCTGCTTTGGTAAAAGAATTCAATAGTGAGCTTTTACCGGCATTTGGCATACCTATAATTCCTATGTCGGCTATCATATCCAGCTGTATATCGAATACGCCGAATTCTCCTGTTTGTCCTGGAGTAAATTCTTCTGGAGTACGATTGACTGCGCTTTTAAACTTCTCATTACCATACCCCCCACGTCCACCACGCAATATTAAAATATCCTCATTGTCTATTAGGCATTCATAACGTATATCTAAATCTTCATTATGCACTATTGATCCCATAGGGATATTAAGATATAAATCAGGGGCATTAAGTCCATGCATGGATCTTTTCTTACCATTTTCACCCTTTTCGGCATCCCAATCTTTTTTGTGTTTGTAATCAGTAAGCGCGTGTATATCGCGAACTATATGCAGGTATACATCGGCGCCCTTACCGCCATCACCGCCAGCAGGACCACCAAATGGTATGCCCTTCTCTCTACGCCAGCGTACGACACCATCGCCTCCTTTACCAGCTTTTATATTTAACTTTACATGATCTATTAACATAAAATTATAATACCACACTTTTAAAAAAAATGGAAATATCGTTAAAAAACAAAAAATATTATTCTTATTTATATCATACTACTCAATTCTGCTATTTCTTGGGTGATCTTGGCTTGGCGAGCATTATTAAAAGTAAGTTTAAGATCATGTAATAAGTCCCCTGCATTATCTGTAGCTGTTTTCATTGCTACCATACGAGCAGCATGTTCACCAGCCTCTGTCTCAAGTGCCGCTGCATGTATTAAGGCTTCTGTCATTATCGGTATTATTGTCTCTACTATTGTACTCTCGTTGGGTTCATATTTGAAATTGGAAGAAGAGACAGACCCCTCTCCCCAGCCCTCCCCCCTCAATGGGGAGGGAGAAAATACATACGGCAATATCTGCTCCACAGATACACTGTAGCTCATGCCTGATTTTATATATGGATGTATAAGTAAAACTTTTTCTACTATGTTATTATTATCTGTGTATCTTTTTATGACTTCTTTTGCTATTATACTAGCTTCTCTATTATCTATATTATTTTTTGCAAAAGAATAAATGATATTGCTACCATATCTCTTTGCTATCCTCTCGGCATATTTACCTATAGTTATAAAAGATATTTTGCTTTTATCTATTGCTTTAATATTTTTATTTAAAGCTTTATAGACTTGGGCGTTATATCCCCCACACAGACCTTTGTTAGCCGCCATTAAAATTACTATAGTCTGACCAACATTTTCTGATTCTTTTTTAATATTAATATCTTTAGAAGATTCTATTATATTTTTATTTTTTAACAATTTATGTTGTGTATGTTTATCATTATAAAGAGTAGTTAGTATGTGTCTAGTGCTCCTTATAAAGGGTCTGTAAGCATGTGCAGCTATAGTGGCTCGCTTCATTTTGGCTACTGATACCATTTCCATAGTGCGGGTAATTTTCTTTATATTACCTACACTTTTCATTTTTTGTTTGATAACTTTTGTATTCATGAATATAGTTTATGCCTTTTTTCTTTGTTGTTATAAGTTACTCAAGGATAGCTTTGTTTCTTTTATACATTTTTTAAGTGCATTTTCTATATCTTCAGTCCAAACCCCACCATTCATAGAATCTACAATGTCACTATATTGTAATGCCAAATGATGATGTAGGGATTTTTCAAATTTATTTATATTGTCTAGGTCTATATCATCACAAAGACCTTTATTAACAGAATAAATAGACGCTACTTGCATGGCCACTGACAAGGGTTCACCATTATTTTGCTTGAGCATTTCTACTGTCCTTTTTCCTCTCTCTAATATCGCTTTGGTGGCTGGATCTAAATCAGAGTCAAATTGTGAAAAGCTTTCAAGCTCTCTGTACTGAGCTAGAGATAATTTCATCATGCCTGCATTTTTCTTCATGGCTTTATTTTGGGCACTACCTCCTACACGCGATACTGACAACCCTACGTCTACGGCAGGGCGTACACCTTTATAAAATAAATTAGAGTCTAGAAATATTTGCCCATCAGTAATAGAAATTACATTAGTAGGTATATAGGCCGACACATCTCCAGCTTGAGTCTCTATTATGGGTAATGCTGTGATAGACCCACCACCATTTTCTGCGTTGCGTCTACATGCTCTCTCTAATAATCGAGAATGTAAATAGAACACATCTCCAGGATAAGCTTCGCGTCCACCCGGACGACGTAGTAGTAATGACATCTCACGATAAGCTACAGCATGTTTACTCAGATCATCATATATTATCAGCACGTCCTCTCCTTTGTCCATAAAGTATTCAGCCACAGCCACTCCAGCATAAGGTGCGATGTATGACATAGCAGCGCCTTTGGATACTCCAGCCAATATCACAGTGGTATATTCCATAGCATCATTAGCTTTTAACTTCTCAACTATTTGAGCTATTTTGGACTCTTTTTGTCCTATGGCTACGTATACACATTTCATACCGTTACCTTTTTGATTTATTATGGTGTCTACGGCTATGGTGGTTTTGCCTGTTTGCCTGTCGCCTATTATGAGTTCACGCTGACCTCTACCAATTGGGATGAGAGCGTCTATGGCTTTGACCCCTGTTTGCATGGGTACATTCACCGGCTCTCGTGTCATCACGCCAGGGGCCATTTTTTCTATCAATTGTCTGTGTTTGCTAATTATAGATTTACCACCATCCATCGGCGTCATCAGTGGATCCAATACGCGCCCTAGCACATCATCAGACACTGGTATAGACAATATATTTTCAGATCTTTTGACCATATCGCCCTCATGCACCATATGAGCTTCGTCAAATAGTACCACACCTACGTTGTCATCTTCTAAATTTAAGGCTACACCCACTGCTCCACTAGCAAAATTAAGTATTTCTCCACTTCTCACACTGGCTATACCCACCACTCTGGCTATACCGTCAGCAACGGATAGTACGGTGCCAACTTCGCTTATACTTTTATTATCTATATTAAGAACTTTTTCCTCTAAATCTTTGAATAATTGGCTTATTGATGACATA
>JAYVII010000068.1:0-2997 GCA_043770395.1 bacterium
TTCTCCCACTTCATTACATTATACTACACTTTATATTAAAAAATGGACGATATCCACAGGAAAAGCTCCGACGAGTTAATATTGTTATACCTATTTTAAAATTTGACAATCACCTCAAGTTTGATATACTTTTTATATGACCACAATAACTTTAGACACAAAAATGTTTGACTATAATAATATAGACGAACCACTAATTGCTGTACCCATTTCTTTTTTGAATGATTATAAGAAATATAAAGTAGCACTAAAAGCGCCTAGTCCTAGAAAAATAAAACAATTATCTGCAAGTGATATAGATCGAGGATACGAACTAGCACTAGAAGAATACAAAGCTGGCAAAACAATAGATTATAGAAGCTTAAAATAAGATGTACAAAATACAGCTGTCTACAAGTGCTCATAAAGTATTTAAAAAATTTCAGAGAGAGGAGCGTAGAAAGTTTGACCAAGTAATCAACATATTGGAAATTGACCCATTCAACCCTAAACTAAAGACACACAAATTAAAAGGGAACAAAGGCGAACGATATAGCTGTAGTCTGAATTACAAAGAAAGAATACTATTTATGATATTATTAAAAAATGAAATACTAATCACTGATATAGGTAATAATGATGACGTGTACTAAATAAGGAGCCATAGTATAAACATATAATTTGCTTATTTGACAAAAGTAGTGTAGTATTGATAAATATGAAAGACTATCAAAACAGGGGCGACGACAAGAGGGATGGGTATGCAGCAGCAGAAAAGTATGGTGGGTCAAGCTTTAAAAAGAAAAGCTTTGGTGATAGAGATGGTGGATCACGTGGAGGATTTGGTGGTGACAGAGGTGGATTTAGCGGGGGTAAAAGTGGATTTAGTGGAAGTAAAGGTGGCTTTGGTGGTGGTAAAAGTTACGGAGCTAGCCGAGGTGGATTTGGTGGTGATCGTCCTCCAGTAACTATGCACAAGGCCATATGTACAGAATGTAATAAGGATTGCGAGGTACCATTTCGCCCTACAGGAGACAAGCCAGTACTATGTCAGAATTGTTTTAGCAGTAAAAAGGATAGCTATGCAGGTGGTAGAGATTCTTATGACAAAAGCCCTTCAAAATCTTTTTCTAATGGCGAGAGCAATAATCAAAACCTTGAAACTACAAATGCTATTAATACCATGAAGGCTCAAATATCTGATATTAATTTCAAATTAGATAAACTCACAAGAATGATAGAAAATATACAGCAAATTACAACAGATAATTTATCTTCAAAGACAAAAGAAGCTGTAGTCGCTAGTACTACAGAGAATAAAAAAGAAATAGTAATCAAAAAAGAATCTAAACCAAATATATCAATCGAATATACCAATGTGGAAAAAATTGAGAACGAGGAAGCCGAAATAAAAGAGAAGAAAGTAAAAAAGGTGGCAGTGAAAAAGACTGCTGTAGTTAAAAAAGCCACCAAGAAAGTAAAATAGGATGACAAAATAAAAGTCAAAACAAGTGGACATTGTTCGCTTGTTTTGTGCTATCATATAAGTATGAAAGAAGAAAAAGTTAAAATCGTGATGGACTTTGATGGTACATTGTCATATGGTAGGCGTAATGATGGTAAGAAGAATAGTAGCATAGCCAGTCTGCGTGATGGTGGATACTTAGACGAAGATTATGATAGGCAAGCCCACGCATTACATGATAAATATTATCCTATAGAAAAGGATCTTACTTTGTCACATTCTGAGAAGCTAACGGCTATGCATGAGTGGTGGAATGTACACAGCCAATTAATGATTGATAAAGGACTAACTAAAGAGATAATGGAGCGTGCCGGTAGGTCACATTATGTACAATTGCGTAGTGGTATAAAGGATTTCTTTAATTTTTTAAAAGAAGAAAATGTAGATGCTTATGTATTTACCGCTGGCAGGCGTGACCTAATTTATTATACATTACTCGAGGAAGGTATAGATATAAGTGAAGACCATATAATAGGAAACTATTTTATTTATAATAATATAGGACAAGCTATTAATTATAATAAACCACAGATAACAAGTATGGATAAGGACGAGTCTGTGATATTGGATGAAAATAATATCATGTACGATAGTATACGTAAAGTTTTTACTAAAAATTTAGGAATAGCAACAGAAGATAACAAAACACAAACTATAATAATTGGTGATGGTGAAAGTGACGCACATATGATAAAAGGCAAAGAAGGTGAAAGTGTTTATCGTATCGGATTCTTCAATATGTCTCCCGAAGAAAATGGATATGAAGAAAGATTTGCACGTTTCAAAAGTATATATGATATAGTATTACCAGCAGATACTTCACTCATTGAAGTAAAAAAAATAATAAAAGAAAAATTACTTAGTTAAATTAAAAGTGTAACTAATTAGCTAAAATTAAATTAACTGTAATTTTATTTTTTTTCTCTTTCAAGAATTTTATTATACTTTTGAAATTATCACTATTGATTTCACCATCGTTCAAATTTAGTATTTTACCATCCACCTCTTTTCTTAAAAATATCACTTCCCTATAATTATCTTTATAAGATCTAAAAACATAACAAATATTATCAATAGTAAAGTAATACAGAGTGTATTCATATATGTAGTCATAATTACCGTCCTCATCTACTTCACCTTTATCCACAAAATCATTTTCAGTATAATTCATATATTTACTTATACAACTCAAACCCTTCAGTCATTTGACTTATCATTTCTTTTTCGCCAAAAACGAGTACACCCAAAAATTCAATATCTCTAAAGTTTTTTTCTTTGGTTTGTTCAATTACCTTTTTGTCATTGGTAGTGTTAAGCATCTCTCTAGTAAAAGCATATATTTCCACATTATTTTCTTTGGCTTTTTCCATAAGCGTAAAAATATCCTTAGATATTTCAGTCTGCTTTATTATAATAGCATGTTGTATATTTAAGTTTATTTTTTCTTTGTCTCTTGTTTCTATACTATCTTTAAAAAAGAGAGTTGTATTTTT
>JAYVII010000069.1:0-2963 GCA_043770395.1 bacterium
ACATTCCTCATATGTTTCAATTGCTATCCCGTTATTGTCAGTATTTAATCCACCACTAGGCAACCAAGTTTCATTACTATTTAAATTATTTAATTTTAAATATAAGTTTCTAACTTTATCATAGGCAATTACAGATGATCCAGTCACATCTTTACAATCAGGTAGGACATTACCGCAGACAATAGGCTCTTTGTTTTTCATAATGGAAGTATAGCAGAAAAAGTTTTGTGATACAATAGAGAGATGGAGAACAAAATTATAAATTCAGGCCTCTCCCCAGCTCTGACAGCACCTAATGTGCTGTCAGAGTCCTCAAGGGGGGGAAGTGCCTGTATTCTATACTGCAAATATTAAAAAATATTAAGCACTAAAACTTAAAGCAAAAGAGATGCGGACTAAGCCGACGTTAGCAGAAAATGCAATGTGGAATATACTGAGACAAGAATTTAAAAAATTTCATTTTAGAAGGCAACATGTACTGAGTGGGTTTGTCGTAGATTTTGTATCATTACGTCAAGAGCTAGCGATTGAGGTGGATGGAGAAATCCATTTTAATCAAAAAGCAAGAGATATGGAAAGAGATAATATTATTCTTTGTAAGCATAATATTAGGGTAATTAGATTTTTGAATGAAGAAGTTCTTTTTAACAGAAGTTATATAATTGAAACTATCGGTAATATTTTACAATAAAATCCTTGTGTCGCTACACTTGGATTTAAGTCCTCCCTTGAGGGGAGGATATAGGAGGGGCCTAGGGGTGAGGTCTTCTCCACTTATCCCCATATTAAAACAGGAGTTTAGTGGCTGGTCAATCTATTTTATACAGATGAAAGCTGGTATCATATATAGATGAATATACAAAGTGGTGATAGTCGTTTGCCCCCACAGGACATAAATAGTGAAGAAGCATTATTAGGATCTATATTATTGTCCCATGAAGCTTATTATGAAATAGCTGATCTAATAAACAGTAAAAGCTTTTATTCTGAACGTAATCGTCTGGTATGGGAGTCAGTATCTGCTCTTATAAATAGGAAAATACCCGTGGACGCAGTGACATTGGCTACTGATTTACGAGAAAACAAAGTGCTGGATCAAATTGGTGGAGCCTCATACATAGCAGAATTAGTAAATGCTGTAGGGTCTTCGGCTAATGTAAAGTACTATGCGCAAATAGTAGCCAAAAAATATATGTTGCGTCGACTTATTAATGCTAGTAACAAAATAGGAGAAATGAGTTATGAAGAAGCTCATGACCTCGAACATATATTAGAAAATGCCGAGAGAGAAATATATGATATTACTAGCTTTGGTAGTGGATCACAGAGATTAATAGCAGTAAAGGAATTAATAGATGAAGCCTGGAAAAGAATAGAGAGACTACAAGATGGCGACGGGTCAGCTTTGCGTGGAGTACCATCTGGCATACCTAAACTTGATTATTTATTATCAGGCTTTCAAAAGTCTGATCTGATAATATTGGCGGCTCGCCCATCCGTAGGCAAGACTTCGCTGGTGATGGACTTTGTACGTAATGCCGCTGTCAATCATGGACATTTCTGTGCTGTCTTTTCACTAGAGATGAGCAAAGAGCAATTATTTGATCGTATGCTAGCCGCACAGTCCAAAGTAGACGGATGGAAATTACGTACAGGTAATTTGGACATGCATCACGATATAGAGAGATTACAAAATGGACTCAATGATTTGGCTAAGGCCCCCATATATATAGATGACACACCAGCAAATAATATAGTCAATATGCGTTCAGTATTACGCAGATTAAAAGCTGACAGGCCAATAGAATTAATAGTGGTGGATTATTTACAATTGATGGGTACGACCAAGAATTATGATTCTATGGTTAATCAGGTTACAGAAATCTCTAGAAGTCTGAAGCAATTAGCCAAGGAATTCTCTGCGCCAGTTATTGCTCTCTCTCAATTATCGCGCTCTGTAGAGCAGCGTGGTGGCAAGCCCAGGCTATCCGATTTGCGTGACTCTGGATCTATAGAGCAGGATGCGGATATAGTTATGTTTATACATCGTGAAGATAAATACGGCGAAGAAAATAAGATTAATAATCAAGTAGAGTTATTAATAGAAAAGCATCGTAATGGTGCAACAGGTAAGGTGGATCTAGTGTTTGATTCCAAGAGAACTAGCTTTGCTGAGCTCAGTCGTGATCAATTCGGAGACGCGACTCATGAAGTTTCATCTCATACTAAAATAAACATAGAAGCGCTGAATGACTTCTAAATAAAAATCATGAATCCTCAATTAGTAGAATTATTACAAAAGTTCCCAGGCATAGGGCCTAAACAAGCTACACGTTTTGTTTATTTCCTGATGAGATCTAATAATAATTACAAAGAGTTATTGATTAAAGAAATACATAATTTAAAAATGCAAGCCAAAGAATGTCCTGTTTGTTACAGATACCATAATTATGTACACCATGACAACAAACATAAAAATGAATGCTCTATATGCATAGATGAAGGTCGTACAGATGCTATGCTAATGATAGTAGAAAAGGAATTAGATGTGGATGCCATAGAGCGTACAGGTGGATATAATGGTAAATATTTTGTTTTGGGCGGACTATTACCATTTCTGACTGACAAACCTACAGAGATAATCAAAATAAGAGAATTAGCTAATTTGATAAGAAGAAAAGTCCTCGGATTTGCATCTTCTCCCCTGCCCTCGGGGGAAGGGGCCGGGGGAAGGGGGTTTGAAATAATATATGCTCTGCCAGTAACAGACGAAGGAGATCACACTATAGAGTATTTAAATCAAACGCTTTCTCAAGTAGTAGGTATAGACAAAGTCAAAATAAGTATTTTAGCGAGAGGATTGTCATCAGGACTAGATATTGAATATGTAGACAGAGACACATTCTTTGAAGCGTACAAGAGACGCATATAAATAAATATAAAAGTGCGGCGTCTACGACGCC
>JAYVII010000070.1:0-2930 GCA_043770395.1 bacterium
TAATAATGGCTATACCATAGCCAAAACTGGAGCCGGATCCAAAGGTAATGAAACTACACGCATGGGTCCAGGTACTGTGGCGGCATTGAAGAAATTCCAGAGAGACAACTCTATACTAGCTAATGGCTATGTGGGTATATCAACACGCACCAAAATAAATTCTCTACTTAAGTAAAAAATAACTTAAAAATAAACATAGAGTAGTATTCTTCAATACTACTCTATGTTTATTTTAGAGATCTTTTATTTTTAGGCTTTCTCTATGAAAAGAGTGTTCTGCTCTGGCTCGACTTTTACTTCTAAAATTTTCATCATCTTTTTATATTCATCATCGACCAGCACTAATCTCTGCTCGTCTATAGTTAATATTATATTGTCAGAAGAAATTAAACCAAGCTCACGTCTGATATCTTTTATAGCTCTACTCAATTCACGTTGATCACCTTCACGTTGCAGCTCTGCTGTTATGCTTGTATCTAGCCAAACTGATACATTTTTATTTTCTGAGTCGAATTGACCATTTACATTGTTCATGTTCTGTATGACTACAGATTTAATATTTGTCATTTCTTTTATCAGTTCTATATCTATATTATTTTCATTATTGATTCCAGAAAATTTAGCCAACCCTAGAGGTTGCCTCACTGGTATTTTGACTTTATTTCTTTCATTTAATATTAGTGATACGCAGTCAAAAGTTTTAGTCATTTTATTAATAATTTCTAATTCGTCTTTTCTTATTTCTAATGAGATTGGCCATGTGTCCAGATGTACGCTCTCTCTTTTTCCAACAACTTCTTTGTATATTCTTTCCGCAATAAATGGTGTCATCGGGGCCATCAACTTTGATAATTCTAACAATACATATTGCAAAGTCATCGTAGACTGCATTTCTTCTTTATCACCGGTCACTCCTTTCAATCTATCACGTGAGCCTTTTACATACTCTACCGATAGCAAATCTATAAAAGCCTCTATAGGCCTAGTAGCTTCATCCAATTTATAATTATCATAAGTCATAGTTACTTGATTAATCAACTGTTTCAATTTAGCCAATATATATTTGTCCAAATTATTGTCGCTGTTGATTATACATCTCTCCTCGCTGTATGGATTTAACAAATACATATTCAATATATTTTCAAGTTTCAATATATTTTTCTTATAAGCTTCGTCCACTGCAGCATCCGAGAATAATACATTTTCGCCTTGCATTACTGGACTATTTGCAAGCGCAAAGCGCAGAGCATCTGCACCATATTTCTCTACCAATATCATAGGATCCGTATAATTTTTCTCACTTTTGCTCATCTTGCGTCCATCACCTGCCATCACCACACCATTGACTATTACATGTTTAAAAGGAGATATATCAAAAAGTCCCACACCAAGATTAATAAGTGAGTAGAACCATCCCCTAGTCTGATCCATACCTTCAGCAATGAAGTCCGCTGGGAAATTATTCTCAAACAGCTCCTTATTTTCAAAAGGATAATGTAGCTGCGCATAAGGCATAGATCCAGACTCATACCAACAGTCAAACACATCCGGTATACGCGTATACTCTTCACCATCAATACTCAACTTCACCTCGTCTATATAAGGTCGATGGAGATTGACCTCTAGTTTCTCATCATAACAAACTTTATTCCAATCTATCTCTCTATATGACCCAGGCTGTAAAAAGTTTTCTGATTTATCATCAAACAATCCTTCTTCAATTTGTTGATCTGAAAAGTTTTGAGCCCAAGATAAAAGCATATTTGCAGGACCACCATGTGTGACTATGAGAATAGTTTTACCTTCGTATTTATTTTCTAAATCTAACAAAAAGTCTGCAACTCTGTTCCTTATCTCTCTATGTGATTCTCCGGCACTAGCCCTTTTGTCTATGTATTTGCCAGGTAATAAATTAAACCAATTTATAAAATCATTTACTATTTTGCCGTGCCATTCGCCGAAATCACTTTCCTTTAACCTCTCATCTTGAATAACTTCAACTTTTCCATTTGAAATTATATTCGAAGTTTCTACAGCTCGCAAAAAAGGGCTTGTATAAATTATGTCAACTTGATCTTTTAATTTATTTCTATTATCATTAGCTATACTTTTACCTTTTTCTGTTAAGAAATTACTATCATCTCCTTTTAAATCTAAAATATTTTTAGTATTAGAAATACATTCGCCATGTCTCATCACTATGTATTTATTCTTTGGCTTGTTGACGTTCAGCTCGGCGAGCTCAGCCAACGACCCGATGACTTTGACTTTGCCATCTTTGCTTTGCCATATAGGTAATGGCGCACCCCAATAGCGACGTCGCGACACCGCCCATTCACGAGCACCTTCTAGCCATTTACCGAAACGTCCGTCACGTATATGCTCTGGTATCCATTTGACTTTACTATTTTCACTTATCAATTTATCTTTTATTTTGGGCACATCCACGAACCAGCTAGAGGTCGCATAATTAAGTAGTGGAGTTTTACATCTCCAACACAATGGATAGCTGTGTACTATTTTTTCTTTTGAAAAAAGTTTCCCATTTTCTGCCAACCACCTAACGATTAGCACATCAGTACTCATTGTGTCATCTTTCTTTTTAACTTTCACTCCTTCTAATATTTTACTCTCTTCATTTTGTCCTTGTGAGAATTCTTTTGTGCCAATGATTTCTTCTGCATTTTTATTTTCTTTTAAAGAAAAGCTCTCTACCACTTGTGATACAAATTCTCCATTCATGTGCACATGTTTGATTACTGGTATACTATTTACTTTTGCGAGCTCCATATCTTCAGTACCAAAGGCTGGTGCTTCATGGGCTATGCCTGTACCAGTGTCTTCAGTAATGAAGTCAGCATGCCATATTTTATAAGCATTTTCACCATTTACTATTTTCCCATTTTTTAAATCCTCTTCAAAATAATTAA
>JAYVII010000071.1:0-2879 GCA_043770395.1 bacterium
ATATGGAAATCAGTAAATAAAAATAAAGTTGGAAATATGAGAGATTATGCAAATGTTATGGATTTGGTGTTACTTGCAAATGCGGAAACTTTAAATGCAAAACACATTCGAACTTTGTCTAATACACACCGCAGATTTAGCGTAGTGAAAGCTACAGACCCTTCCGCCTATACAACGCCATACTTAACGTCTAGCTTTTTAAAAAAGCCTTCCGTCATCATAAAAAATAAATCGACCAAAACTCTCTCATTATCCCTGTGACTCCAAATGTAATAAAGCACATCCACTAATTCTGGAGAAATATTACCGGAAGCGATCCCTTTGTATGTATTTAATTTTCTGTTAAGATATTCCAGCCGCTCATCAATTAGTGTTTTAATTTTATCATTATAAACTTGATCAAAATCTCTAATATATAATTCAACTACAATAAATTTGTATACATAATTATTAAAATCCGACATGTCCATTTCCAGAACTTCTTTGATGTTATGACCTATTTCTGAGTAGAAAGGATCATTCTGTAATGATGCCCTTGTCCTAATATCAAATCCCTTATCAAGTATTTCTAAAGACACTGGTTTTATAAAATTATTACTTCTTTGAAATAGAGCTCCGAAAAGTTCTTCTTCAGTTTTTTCAAATAGCGCAGAGTCTTCGGCCGAACCCTCACCTGAGCCTAAACTTTTTTCCTTCGGCTTCTGTTAAATCAGCAGTCCCAAAAAATTTATAAATTATAACTTCTGGTGTATTCAAACTAATATATGTGTCAATCCTACTATCTATAACTTCTGATATAACTCTTCTAGACACACTGTCTGGTGATGAATATTCTGTATGATTCTTAAGTTTCATGTATATATGATAACATATTTATTAGAAGTCTTACAGTTTCACGATATTAAATAATCATAAATATGATATACTCTCAATATGAAAGTCAAAAACGAGCAAGGCGAAATCATGAAGGCAGGAAGTATAATTATGAATGGCGAAGGCCAGATATTATTACTCACAATTCCGAATAGGGATATATGGTCTTTCCCCAAGGGCCACATGGAAGCAGGCGAGACGATAGAGCAAGCGACCAGACGAGAGGTACTTGAGGAGACTGGCTACGAGATCAATATCACAAGGCAACTATCAGATATAATATACACAAATGAAAACACAGGCGAGCCTATTAGAATATTTATGGCCCTGTCTACGATAGCGAGGAAAGTTAATGACGGAGAAGAAGGTATAATCAAAGAGTGGTTCACAGTAGAAGAAGCCGAAAAGAAACTTTTCCATAACTTAACTTTCCTTTTGAAAGAAATCTAATGCATACAATACGAGATGAGCGTTTTACGTTTTTCTCCTTATCTATCAAGGTTTATTTTACAAGTATTTTTCTATCTGACAAAAGAAACACAGTTTGGTCAGTTGCTGGTATAACCGTCATACTCCCAATCAAGGAAACGCTGTAATCGCTCGACACAAACCATCCAATCCCCCCCATCACAACGAGTAGTGATCGATTCGAACCAGCTCCACAGATAGTCATAATTGAACTGATCCATAACTAGCAAAGGTCGCATGGCAATAATACCGTCACGTGATTCTAAGCTGGCGAGACCGGCGGGCGTTGCCACACGGATCGAAAAGGTGTCGTTGCCAGCCCTGCTACGGTGCCCGATATCTACCAAGATCACCTCAGTAAAGTTGTCTGGATATTCGGGCTGCCAAGTGCGCAGATTTGGGTGACCCCAGGCCGAGAGCCCACGAAGAATCAATTGTGTCTTTAATTTTTTTGACATATATGGTTGATTAAGTAATTTTTTAGTAAATTTAAATTGGATAACAGTTTTTTTACCCCCCAATTAGTACCTTCTCATAGTATAACACAGAAGCTTTTTTGTAACCAAGTATTTGTCTAGGTAATATGAGGGGGACTATTTTGCTTGGCGGTAGTGAGTATAATTGCTTAGATATGACCAAATCCCTTCCTTTCCTCCTCCGCATTGCTTCGGCAAGGCAGATCCATGTCTTACAGTTTTACAATATTAAATAGTCATGAATATGATATACTGTGAACATTAAGAAAATTGAAAAGATGAGCATTTTATGTTTTTCTCTTTATTTATCAAAGTTTATTTTATTGACTATTGACATTCAATAGTCAATAGCTCTTCCGTTATACAATTATAAAAAGCCATCCGTGGATGGCTTTTTGCGCACTGCAAGCAGCATGTTGGTCGGAGAATCAGGTAGCTTCTGCTAGAGCGTTCTCCTCTGATTTGGGGTCGACACATTCCAATGATGAAACATACCTCAATAGCTGTCCATAGATCTGTAATAAAGATTCTGACGAAATTCCTGAAAAACCGAGGTTTTTGTCTGCGACGATCAAACGAAAAACTTGTGTGATCAGCCTATCAATAAAAACACTTTCCAAATCTGAATTGAGCACAAAAGTGCCGTTGCTCCTTGAAAAACAGACACTGAGTGCCGAAATAAAACTATAAGCCATGTTTTTTGTCTCCAGAGTAAATAAAAAACCAATGAGCATGCTTTTGTGCTTGCTAGAATGATCATCACTTATTTGTAGTGATCACAAGGCAAGTGCAAAAGTACTTGCGGAGTATAACATATAAAACATAAAGTGTAAAGCGTTGTGCTTGCACCCAAAAGGTTATACCTGAATTTAAATTTTAAACTATCAATCCATCTTGCATACGTATCACTCTGTCTACTACTTTAGTATACTCCTCCTCATGAGTGACCATGACTATGGTCAGACCTTCTTTGTTCAACTTTTTAAAAATATCTAGAACTATGTCAGAACTTGTTGTGTCCAAATTAGCAGTAGGCTCATCTGCAAAGAGTATTTGGGGCCC
>JAYVII010000072.1:0-2870 GCA_043770395.1 bacterium
ATATTAATGAATCCACAAGATATACTTAATAATTCTTTTGTAAATTCTGCAGAAGAAAATGCCGCCAAGAGGGCTGCTGAGAGTGTAAATAATAATAAAAACAATGCCACTAATGCCTAATATTAAAATAATTCCTCGTATAACAAGCTTGCACAAATGTAAATGAATGACTAGTCAATTAATGTTAGTAAATGTGTTGGGATATGTGGTACTTGTTATTTTATTTATACAAGTTATATTTGGTAGTAGGCATATATTTAAATATTTTACACGCGACAATGTCAAAATGAATAAATTACATATGTATTTAGGTATATATGGTACGGTATTTGCCTTCGCTTATTCTATAGAAGCCATGTATACACAAATGGCAGATTGGATGTGGATATATATTAGCTTTGGGCGTATAGCTTTATTTACTTTGCTTATTATTTGGATTACCAGTGCTATAGTCAGAGAGCAAATTAAATGGAGACATTGGAAATATATACATTTAATTTCTTATCCTTTATTTGTCCTAGCTTGGATACATACTATGGGTGTGGGCACATGGGCCAATGAATATATTTTAGTAAAATCACTTCTGATAATTATGATGACAATATTTGTAATTGTTATTACGCGACGACTACTTTCTTTTGCTGGGTTTTTTAAATTAGTTTATAGAGTAGAATCAATAGAAAATATCGCAGGCGAAACATTGTTGCTCACTGTAATTCCTATTTGTGTGCCGACAAAAATAAAAATAGATCAACATATGTATATACAATTAGATAATTTCAGGTCTGAGCACCCTTTCACTGTTATGGAGCAGGGTGATAATGGAAAATTAACTTTTGCTATCAGAAAGTCTGATGGCAAAAATACTGGAGTATTTGCAAATGATTTACTTTGTAAATTAAAAGGAGAAGAAATATATTTGGACGGTCCCTATGGAGTCTTTACCAAGGAAGCTTAAAATACTATGGAGAATTAGGTTTTCGATTTATTAAAAATAATGCTATAATAAATTTATGTTTATATTTCTTATTGGCCTACTATCTTTATTAATTACTCTAATTGGAGGATATTTTGCTCTCTACTTTAAAGATAAATTGCACCTCATACTTGGTTATTCAGCAGGTGCTGTTATGGGTGTGGCTCTTTTTGACCTTATACCAGAGGCAATTAGTTTGGGTTATGTACAGAATGCATCAGGGCAAATAGATTCTGTGTTTAATTCTGACATCATAATGTCTACAATGTTATTGGTTGGAATTGGATTTTTGCTTTATTTATTTTTGGATAGAATATTGCCGATGCATAGTCATGACGAGACAGATGATTTGAATCTGTCAGCATCACATGAACATGGTAAAGTACACAAACATGTAAATCTGCAAGCAAGATCCAAAACATCTTTGGCAACTTATAGTACTATATTACACAGTTTAATGGATGGTTTGGCAATAGGTTTTGCTTTTCAGGTGGGGGAAAAGGTGGGTATCGCTGTGGCTGTAGCTATATTGTTACATAATTTTTCTGATGGTATTAATACTATTAATCTAAGTTTTTTAAATAGTTCGAGTATAAAATTAGCCAAGAGAAGACTACTGTTAAGTGCTGCGATGCCTATGCTTGGTATAATATTATCCAGATTTATTGTGCTTGATGCTGGAGGGCTGTCTACTATGCTTGCTATATTTGCTGGATTTTTTCTTTATATTGGGGCTAGCGAACTTATACCAGAAAGTCAGCATAGACATCCGTATTTCTGGACTACTTTCATGACTATGTTTGGCATGTTCACTTTATATTTTTTAATAAGCTTTATATCTATTTAAAAGTTACATTGTTTGATTTATCTGTGTATAAATAGCACTCTTTAAGAGTGCTGACATGATATAATTATATGTATAAATGTTTCCTATTCATAGCAAATTACAGAGAGTTCACAAGGCTTTGTTGGCGGGCATCACAATGTCTTTATTGATTGTGTTGTTGATGACTCCCCTCAAAGCCTTTGGCGCTGACAAAAAACATACAGTATTAGGCAGCATATCTCTAAATATATACTGTGCTATGTCTAGTATTGTAGGCTCTACAACTAATTGTGACGCGGTTAAACGTAGTATGGCCTCTACGACATCTTCTTCTGATAATATAATAAGAAATCCTGCTGGTTCTCCATTCGTTAATATTAATAATTTGCCTACAGCTTCTAGTGCTATAGCATCTAACATTAAAAATTTATCTCCAACTCAAAATAAACTATCCAGTCAAAATAATAATATAAATAATATAGCCCCTCTTAGTAATAATAAAAATGTGTTAGTGCAGTATATAACAGGTCCACCGGGCCCCAAAGGAGAAAAAGGTGACAAAGGTCAAATCGGCGCAAGTTCTTTGACTGGGACCGTCTCTATGCCTATGCCTATATATATACCAGTATCATCTGCTGCTACAGTTGATCTTAGTAACATAGTAGGTACGACCCTTAGTGGCAACACCACTATAAATGGCAATACTACTATTAATGCTTTGACTACATTTAATTCTACGACTACATTATCTACAACTACAATTACAAAATTAAATATATTAGGTAAAACATTCTTAGGTGTCGTGGCCAGCGGTACGGTGGGTGATAATATAGTTATAGTTAGAGATCAAATAACAGGAGAATTAAAGCAGACCGTATTGTCTGCTATACTTTCTAGTACCACCATATCTTCCTCTTTTTCTTCTAGCACCGGAATATTAACTACAAATGTAAATGGAATAGTGGCAACCACTTCTTTTGACTCTCTCGCTACTACCACCATCTCCAACATTACTATAGCTTCAGGCTCAGCTACACTCACTAACCTTACAGCACTGAACGCCAATAT
>JAYVII010000073.1:0-2861 GCA_043770395.1 bacterium
AGTAAATATTTTATCTTTGTAAATATACAATAAAGAGCACATGATAACTATTATTAAAATTAATAAACCAAATATCTTTTTCATTTTTACATAATAGCACACAAATAATAAAATTATAAATTCCACATAAATATGCTATAATCCTCCCATGAGTATATTTGATAAGTTGATAGATGAGAAGAGTGTAGGGAAATTGAAAAGGGCAATTATGCGTGACGGCTTTTATACTGCCAAGATCATGGAAATCAGGAAGAAGATGAATAATCATGCGGAAGCTCACGGCGCGATGCCTACCAATCCTGAAATGCTCAAGCTGTATGAAGAAATGGTCAAAGACGGGAAAGAAGTGGAGAGTGGAGAGGTAAGGCAGATTTTAAAAAGATTAAAAGTCAGATCTAATAGTGGGGTGGCGGTGGTGTCTTTGCTCACCAAGCCTTACACTTGTCCTGGACGTTGTATATATTGCCCCACAGAGAAAAATATGCCCAAGAGCTATCTCTCGCGAGAGCCAGCAGCGGCACGTGCGCTCACCAATAGATTCGATCCTTATAAACAAATCACCATGAGATTAAAGGCCCTCACTATGAATGGTCACCCTATAGACAAAGTCGAGATGATATTCATCGGTGGTACCTTTAATTATTATCCACGTGACTATCAGGAGTGGTTTACTAAGGAATCATTCCGCGCTTGTAATAATTGGGGATTAGAAAAAGTAGATATTAATTATATAGATGCAAATTATATTTTCGTAAATAAATCAAAAGAAGATACAGAAATTAAAACATTGACTTTAATTGATTTACAAAATATTAATGAACAGAGAGTGGCTAGGATAATAGGATTGTCTATAGAGACGCGCCCTGACTATATCAATCCATTAGAATTGAAATGGCTACGATATTTGGGTGTGACCAAGGTGGAGATAGGAGTGCAAAGCTTGGATGATGATGTGCTAGCCTTTAATAAAAGAGAAATGACAGAAAGGAATATCGCGGTGTCGAGCGAAATACTTCGCGACTATGGATACAAAATTGTCTATCATATGATGCCAAATCTGCCCGCAAGTAATAGAGATAAAGATATCAAGATGTTTAAAGATCTATATAATGGACTATATCATCATCCGGATATGATGAAGATTTATCCATGTATGACGGTGCGCGGGAGCTTGTTGTATAAACTTTATACACAAAGGAAAATTGACTATCAACCATATAATGATGAGGAATTGACTGAGGTGCTGGCTATGTGTGAGAGAGAGGTCAAGCCTTACACTAGACTGATACGAGTGATACGTGATATACCCGCGGACTATATAGTGGCCGGCAGTAGGAAAAGTAATTTGAGAGAAATAATAGATCAATATCAAAAGGATCGCGGCTATAAACAAATAGATATTAGAGCTAGAGAAATTAGAGATGGTGAAATAAATCCCAATGACTATACCTTGACCGAGACGGTGTATGAGACAGCGCATGGCACAGAATACTTTTTACAATTTGAAAATAAAGAGCAAAATAAATTGGCAGGATTTTTGAGATTGAGATTGCCAAATGATAAAAGTATATTAAATTTTAAAAATTATTTTATAAACAATAATGGAGAAGAAAATATAAAAAATAATAAAAAAGAAAATATAAAAGTAGAAAATGAAATAGAGCTTCCATACACGGAAGGTGATAATAATTGGGGCATAGATAAATGGATAGAAAAAAGTAAAGAAGAATTAGCTGGCTTTGGGCTCGATGCCATAGACAACACATTACATGATGCGGCTCTGGTGCGTGAGCTACATGTATATGGGACAATGAAGAAAGTGGGGGAGGATGGTAGTCAGTCTCAGCACACAGGTATGGGTAAAAGGTTGCTAGCCAGAGCAGAAGAAATAGCAAAGGGAGACAATATACATCAAGCTAAATATAAAAAGATAGCCATCATTTCAGGTGTCGGAGTGCGTGACTATTATCGCAAACGTGGATACACATTGGAGGGGACGTATATGGTGAAGGAGATATAAAATTGACACGAGTTATAAAATAAAAAAGCCCCATATGCGGGGCTTGATTTGTAAAAAAGTAGTTACTTACGACACCTATTTGTCATCGTCAGGATTATTGAAATGTTGTTTTAATAATACTGATGTATCTATTAAACAATACCAACATAATGCGCTTCCTTCATATATTGTTACAGCAAAAGGAGGCTCATCTGGTGGTGTAATATCAAATTTTTCTTCTAAACCAGCCTCTATTATACACCTAGAACAACGTAAATTTTTATTTATATATTCCATACTTTATTTTTTATAAATCATAATAGTCTCCGCAACCATACGCTCGATAGAGAAGCGGTCATCCAGCCATTCGTGATAATTGATTAATGATTCACGTTTAAAGTTTTTTAATATTTCTATCAATTCATAATCATCATTATATAAAGTCAGGGCAACTTCGTTTTGAGTGGTTCCTCCTCTTTGAAAAAAAAGGCTAGGAGAGAGGCCTTGTGTTTGGGTGGTCCCCTCCCCTTGAGGGAGGGCTAGGGTGGGGGTAGTATTTGTATTTGATGAGATGTGTGTGGAGTCTGTATTTAGCAGCTCTCTCGCACCTCCCACATCTCTTGCTATCACTGGTAGTCCAGCATGCAGAGCTTCGGGTATAGTATAAACAAAGCCTTCTTTCCTACTGGGCATAAGGAATATATCGTATTTACTTAATACATGTGCTGCATTGTGAGGTATATGAAGTAGTGATACTTTGTCAGAGACATTTATTATTTCTTTGTTTTTTTCTTTTTGATCGTAATTAGTATTTTGTATCAGTCTCTCAAGATGTGATTGCCAGACACCGCTACCGATAATA
>JAYVII010000074.1:0-2840 GCA_043770395.1 bacterium
TATAATGATATATTGGAAAGGGGAGAAGGTGATATATATGCTAATTTATTTGCTGAGCTTTTTGCTGAGGTGGAGGGTAATACATTTTCTAATTTGGATAATAGGAGGGGAGATATAGTGCTGACTACAGATATAGAAGCTAGTAGATTCTTGTACAAGACTTTGAATGAAATACATAATGAGTGGAAAGCTGATATAGTCGGCGGCATAATAATGGATCCTAGGGATGGCCGCATAATAGCCATGGATGAAGTTCCCAGCTTTGACCCCAATGATTATGGTGCTTATAATATGAAAAATTATAATAATGATTTAGTAAGTGGAGTATATGAAATGGGTTCTATTATCAAGCCACTGACCGTGGCAGCGGCTCTTGACTCTGGCGTAATAAATGAAAATACTACATATAATGATACTGGAATCAGAGAAATTAATGGTTATAAAGTTAGAAATTATGATAGTAAGGCCAGAGGTATTACTAATATACAGACCATATTGGATAAATCACTAAATATGGGTATAGTCTTTCTGGTGGAGAGATTGGGTGTGGATAAATTTTCAAAATATATGCATGCCTATGGTATAGGCGAAGAAACTGGAGTGGATTTACCTGGGGAGGTATCTGGACTGGTGGGTAATTTGGATTCTAGGGTACTGGTGGACTCAGCCACTTCTGGATTTGGTCAAGGCATAGCTATCACACCACTACAGACCGTTAGAGCTTTGGCTACATTAGGGAATGGTGGAATACTCATTAATCCTCATATAGTGGACTCTATTATTTATGATAACGGTAAAGTTAAAAAAATGATACCAAATGATGGTGAGAGAGTATTGGCCGCCTCTAGTAGCGAGGCCATTTCGCGTATGCTGGTGCATGTGGTCGATACCGCTCTTAAGAATGGTAAATACAAAATGGAACATTATAGTATAGCCGCCAAGACAGGTACAGCACAAATACCACAGCCCGGAGGTGGATATTATGATGACAGATATTTGCACTCATTCTTTGGATACTTCCCAGCTTATGAACCACGATATATAGTTTTCCTTTTTCATGTAAATCCCAAGGGTGCAGAATATGCTAGCGATACTTTAGCTGATCCATTTTTTCGTATAGTTAAATTCTTAATAAATTATTATTCATTGCCACCGGATAGATAAAATGCTACAATATGCGTGTGGTCGCGAAGCGACCACACGCATATTTGGGCCATTAGCTCATTTGGTAGAGCGCTTCCATGGCATGGAAGAGGTGAGCGGTTCGATTCCGCTATGGTCCACATAAATAAAATTTAAAAACTTTATTGAACTCCATTCAAAAGTATGCTAAACTTTAAATTGTTTATTATTCTTGTATACAGTACTTAATTCATTTAAAAAGTTCACTGTGTGAACCGATATCTATAGCATACAATATTAGCTCCTCATCTTCATAAAAGTATATTAGTAGTACGTCATTCTGTATGTGGCATTCATTCATGCCAATATACTCGCCACTAAGTGTATGATTTCTATATTTATCCTCTAACTTTTCCTTATTCAGAAGCTTATTTATTACTTTATCAAATTCCTCTTTTTTAAAATTTTTATCAGACTTAAATCTTTTAAAAGACTTTTTAAACCTAGTCGAGAATTTAACTTTATATATCATGTATATATAATTACCAATTGTCTACATCGTCCCAGATTTCTTTTGTAGAAGAATATGCTTTTGCATATTTTAATTCATCTTTGATTTGATCTCTCAAAGACTCTTTACTATATGTACTTACTTTTGGTAAAGATATAAAATTTATTCTGTTTTTTGATATTGTTGCTAACATGTATATATTATAGTTTTTAAGAGACCTTTTGTCAATGTATTAATTAGTAAGCTCAACAAGTAATAACAGCGTTGCATTTTATAATTATAAATAAACAAACCCCGCACGTACCTCGCATCATATGCGGGGTCCGTACGGGGGGGGGGGCGTCGGAGCAGTCAGCTCATTTCCAGCTTGACGGAAGAAGTTCCGAAGGGAAATGCACAAGGAGCGTCAGTGCACCTCCGACAAAGATCATGCCGAAACCAATTACGCCAGAGTACTGGGCAAAGGATCCGGCAGGCACTGCCACCTGAGAGAAACCCATCGAAGCCATTGCGGCCAGGATGAGCAGTGCACCGATGGTTGCGATGCTTGCAAACAAATATTGCATTGGGGGTCTCCAGTTGAGCACCTAGGTACTCAGTTGCGAATGAGCTTCTGACCGGACGGCCAGGATGGCTCGCGGGTTAGATATGCCTAAAGTATGACACAATTATGTATATATGTCAAGGTAATAAAAGGCTTGTAAATTAAGGAGGATTTGATATACTGTAAACATGGATTTAAAATATTTAGAAAAAGAAGCTAAAAAGTTAAAGGGTATATATAGTAAAAATGACATATATAAAATAATACTAGACTCTAGAGGAAGGAAATATGTTGAAGCTAAATAGTTATTATTCAATCTATTTATGAAGAAATATAGCCTAAAAGTAGAGAGTCCTCATGATGATATAGAGGAGAAAGTCATAATAATAGACAAGGACACTCATGTGTATGAGAGGATGGAGAGTGGTCATGTGTGGGAGAAATTCATAGTGCGTAATGGTGCGACGCTGACACTGGATATGAGAGCAGACATAAGAGAAGGCCTTGATAAAGTAGTCGATATATATCATGAAGTATTGCTTGATAGCGACAATGCTAAAGCAAAAATAATAGCAAGAGGAGTGACAGGAGGCAATAACAAAATAATATATAGAAGTAATATAAAGACAGAGAAGAGCTATAAAAATCTGAAAGGTGAAGAGA
>JAYVII010000075.1:0-2813 GCA_043770395.1 bacterium
TGAGGCCTCACGCATGTTCAACCTGGGTGCAACCCCCTCCCAACCTCCCCAGAGTGGAGGAGCCACTCAGCCCACATACCTCCCACCGATACAGTATCCATATGCGACGAGTACAGCGACTACCAGTCTCAACTCTCTCTCCAGTGCTACCACCACCTCCTACACCCAATACACCCCATTCGGAGGCTACACCCTAGACACTAGAGGCTTCAGCACTACAGATATCTCTATCAATGGGAATGTGGTAGCTCGCTATGTATACACTCCTGCCTCATCATCAAGTCCAGCCACTAGTACACTCTCATATGTCCACACCTCCTACCTGGGGACACCCGTACTCGAGACAGACCAGAAAGGTGATATAGTATATACAGCTCTCACTGATATCAATGGTAATGCCATACTGCGGGACGAGAGGAATGACAGTACCTTACAAAATAAATTATACACTGGACACAAATATGATAATGTGACAGGGCTCACATATGCGCATGCACGATACCTAGATACACGCACTCATACGTTCACTACCGTAGACCCACTCTACTATCAACTATCGTCAGCTCAGCTCTACAATCCACAATTGATGAATGCGTATAGCTATGCGAATAACAATCCGGTGAGTAATACGGATCCGACTGGGTTGGCTTCTATAATGGCTCAGCTATGGAGTAATACGAAAGCAGCAGTCAATACAGCAATGACTTCGTTAGGTAATAGCTTTTCTAATATAGGTACTCAAACTAAATCCTACGCAACAGGATTTGTAAATAATGCATATCAAATTCTCGCATCCCCTGGAGTAATGGTATTGAAGGGCATGACTGCTGCAGTTTCGTATGGATATCAAGCCGCTGGTTCTAGTTGTAATGCTTGTGCAAAAAGTAATGCTATGGCAAATACTGCACAGAGCAATCTAATTAGTACTACAGGCATTAATACTGGCGGAGCAGCTTATGCCAATGGCGTTACTTCTTCTAATTGGGGTATGGTTGGTCTAGGCGGAGGAGGAGGCAGGGGTGTTAGTCTAGTTTCTGATCTTAAAAATGGAGCACAGATATTATCTGCTTCAGAAAAGCCAGCCACACTATATCACTATACTAGCGAGAGTGGACTAAATGGAATATTAAGTAGTGGAAAAATTAATCCATCAACAATTGCCACAAATGCAAAAGATGCTAGGCTAGGTAACGGTCAATATTTTAGTGATATAGCACCCGGTACGAAATCAAATTCAAGCTTAGCTCAAACTTTTATAAAAGTAAGATTTCAAGGAAAAAAATATTCTAAGTTTGTAGAAATTTCAACAGACGGCCTAGACGTCGCTGCCTCAGCTGAAAGATCAGGAATATATTTAATACCAAATTCTAATAGTTTAGATATCTCATCTAGAATAATTCGCTTCGGCGAAAATTAAATTATATGAAATATATTAAATCAATTTGGAATAGTTCCGGTGAATTTTCTTATTTAGATTACTACGAACTCGGTGATGGCAATTTTGACAAGAGAAAAGTTTGCTTCTATAGAGACGGTAAAATAACGGCCGCCAATGAAGAAGGTGGATATCTTGGAGAAGAGATAGGCCAAAAGCCATTTTATGAATCTGAAAAAGAATGGAAAGAAATTAAAAGTGATCCAGAATTTGTAATTACAGAAATAACAAAAGAAGAATTTGAAGTTGAATGGAATAAAGCAATATCTCAACCAGGATTTGAGCTTGTGCCATATAAATGGTTAGAGAACTAAGTTGTGTAACTATTAAAGTTAGATAAAATGAAAGCACTTTATAATAAAACTTATTACTAATTTACTTTTATATTTATGAATAAAATAGACCTATTTATTTCGTCGGAGTCGGAAACGATGAACGGATTAACGGAAAGCGTTTCTGATGAATTTAGAATTATCAAAAACAAAATTCAAAAAAGAATCCAATTTGAATTACTTGATAAAAATGACTATGGGGATGCTTTAACGCTTGAAGGTAGTAAATATACTGGTGGCTTGGGTATTATTATTACACTTTACAGTAAAAAATTCTTAAATGACATAGTGTCACAATCAGGATCCGAACTTAAAGAAAGAGTAATGTATAAAGCAAAAGCTAGAGATAGTGATGTTAGACTTAGGATTGATTATGAAAAATATTTAGTCTCAAATAAAGAAGAGAGAGAGAGACTAGTGTTAAAAAATATTATTGACTCGATTGTAGCACTTGATAAGAAAATTAAAAAACATAAAGACGTTGTATTCCACGGTGAGAAATTAGTACAAGATATTTGCAAATTATTTAACTTTAACCAATTATAAAATATATGATCAGTAAAATGATAAAACTATATTTAACACAAACACCAGATAAAATAAATAGAGCCACATGGTGGTTTAGTAGATTAATTGTGATTACTTTAGCATTTGTATTTATTGGTGTAATTGTTAATATGGAATCTATCATAAATTCAAGTGTCCTTTCAGGATTAATATTAATTTTTGGCCTTATATTCATACTTTACTTGTCAATAAATATGAGTGCTAAAAGACTACGCGACACTGGTATGAGCCCATGGTACTTGATATTTAGTTTTATACCTGGCGCAGAATTATTTTTTATAATTATTTGTGGTTTTGTTCCAAAAGATAAATTTAAATAATAATGCCAACCCTCTCCCTCGACCATCATCTCACACAATACTACAACGGTAGTTATCGCTTCTTCTTCACCCCCATGACCTTAGCCAAGGTCGGTACCACCACAGTCATCACTAGCACTCCCACTTTCTACAAATCCCTCGAGATACCCATAGTTAATA
>JAYVII010000076.1:0-7326 GCA_043770395.1 bacterium
TTATATGTTTACTCATTTGCAATATGCCTGGACCACTGAGTCCAGTATGAGTAAAAAGTATTTTACCAATATTTTTTTGCTGCTTAACTTTATCCAAAAAGGTAGTAACGGACACATTGTCTACTGATATACCAGAAAGCCTTTGATACCAATCACCGGTGAGTGATATAGGTACTAGCGAGGCCTCGCTCTCGGTGATGCTGTGGCCCAGTGAGGAGAGTAGAGAGAATCCGTCCCCAGTGGATCCAGTCTCTGCATGTGACATGCCACCAGTCGCCACGATGACTTTCTTGGCCATATATGTCGCCATATTTGTTTTGATAGTAAATATTTCTGTATCTTGTCCTTTCATTTCAGACATACTATTTAAGTTATCTTCGCTAGTTTTTTTTGATTTACTAATAGATTTGACTACAGTTTTATATTTTATATTTACTTTATTGTCTTTGATTATTTTAGACAAAACATTATATACTGATTGAGCTTTGCCAGTGACGGGGAACATACGTCCGTCATTTTCTTCTTTAAATTCTAAACCTCTTTCTTTAAAAAAGTTAATGGTATCGGCTACACCATGCTGAGCAAAAGCAGAGTAGAGGAATTGGTCACTACCTTTGTATTTGGCTAGCATTGTGCGTATCTCTGTTTTGTTATTAGTCACATTGCACCTACCTCCACCAGTTATTAATAATTTCTTACCTAGGGATTCATTTTTTTCTAATATTAAAATGGAAGAAGAGTCTGTGCTTGCTATTGCTGCGGCCATCATACCAGAGGCTCCGCCTCCAATTATTACAATATCAAATATATCAGGCTTTGTTTCTAGCACAGATGCAATCTTTACTTTTTCATTAGAAGATAAACTTTTAAACATCTTTGTATGATAACACAAAAATATAAATATGTAAATGCTAGATATATTTTTGTATGTTTTTTATTTGTGATATAATGTAATTATGATGTATAAAATATTTGTTATATTTGTAATAGGAGCTATTGGTTTTGTGTTTTGGCGTATGGGACCAGGCAATGAAGTAACTTATTATGAAAATAGAAATACAACTAATACAGAGATTATAAAGTAACGGGTGCTAAATTGCTTATGGAAATAGAAAATAAAAATATAATAGAAGGAAACAAAACCGCGATTGAAGTCGGATCTTTAATAAGTATAGAGGATTTTGCAAAAGTTGAAATAAGATTGGGCACTATAATAGAAGTCAAAGAAGTAGATGGTAGTGACAAACTTTATCAACTGACTGTGGACTTTGGCGAAACTTCCACTCGCAACGTCATGTCTGGCATTAAAAAGTTTAGAAAAATAGAAGATATAGTAGGTAAACAGTTTCCGTTCGTCACCAATCTAGCTCCACGTAAAATGATGGGTAAATATATAAGCGAAGCGATGATACTCGCTGCTAGTGATAATGCTACAGAAAGTATTGATTTATCTAGTTCCTTCTCTCTTTTCCCATCAGAAAATAAATTACCAAATGGTACACAGTTGAGATAGTATCACTTAATTATATTAGCATCAATTTGTAATATCAAAAGTATATTCTTTGTTACCTCTGAATTCTGTATTAATATATAAATGTAAAAGAGAAACGACGAGAGTTGGTTCTTTTATTTCTTGTATATAAGCTTTTGTTATTTCATAAAAACATTCGTCACTTTCTAAAAGTATTTTATAAGTCCAGATATTATTTTCTTTTCTATAGATAGAAATAACTCCACTAGGGCTTACTATTGCAATAGTATTTTCATCTATCATACAGACATCGTCTATCTCAATTAGCCAGCCGTTGCTATCGACAGCGCACGGTAAATGTTCATCATTTATTTTAATAGAGCCATCTTCACCTACTATGAGTTTATAATATATATTTATATTTTCTTTATTATTTAAAAACATAAAATCACGAACACAATTTATCTGTATGTTTTTATTATTACTATTTTTTAATTCTAGAGTTTCTGACATTTTTATATAATAACACAAAATTTGTATTCCATATTATCGAGAGTAGACAAAGTCATCTTGGCAGCCGTACCCCAAGCTGGAGCTCCAGAGTCAGTAATAAGTTTGCTGCATATCAAATAGCGGGCTGGGGTATACCTACTGATATTGGCTATGCTTATGATTACAAGAATATGTGTTTGAAATATACCTATGACAATAGTATAGACCTCCCCGTAAACCCTAAATGTGTAGAGACTGGGTCTGCACCATTGCTGAATGTGACACTCAGTAAGAATGGTGATGATACAGTACCTACAGCTAGCGCTCTCTGGATGTCCACCACTCTCACTCTCCAGTACACATGACCATCACAGATGGCAATGGTAATATGTATCTTTATAATTCCATGCTATAATCTTTAAATGAAATATTTAGGCATAGACTTTGGTACCAAGAAATTAGGAATTGCTAATTCTGATGATGATAATAAATTAGCTTTCCCTATGATGATATGTGTAAATGATACGAAACATAACAATGGATCACAGAATGCGAATTGTACTTTGTACAATGATATATTAGAAATAATAAAAGCCTATAAAATTACTACTATAGTAATTGGTGAGAGTACAGATAATAGTGGTAAGCCCAATCCAGTAGCTAAAATAGCTCATGAATTCGTAGACAATTTGCAAGCTGCTTTAAATAAAATAGAAAATAATAGTAATCTTTCTTCCATAAAAAATGTCATAGAAATAAAATTTGAAAAGGAATGGTATAGCTCACAAGAGGCAAGGAGAGTAGACGGTGAACGTGATGTAGACGATAGAGCTGCGGCGATAATTCTCCAGCGCTATCTCGATCGTGTAAATGGTCCTATCGATCACATAGACAACGACGAAGAAGAGGACACAGAAGGATAATAATATAATAATGAAAAGTCTAGAGTAAACTTTATTTGTGATATTTATGCTATAATCTATACATGTTTGACATAATTAATGTATTAAAAGAATATGGCTATATAGCTATGTTTATGATAGCGTTGATAGAAAATGGTATATTCTTTTTCTTGCCTGGGGATTCTATTCTTATTACTGCTGGCGTACTTGCGGCTGGGGATGTGTTCAATGTTTATATAGTTATGGTGATGTTTTCTGCTGGCTCATTTGTTGGAAATCTTATAGGTTACGAAATAGGTAAGAAGTTAGAAATATACAGAGAAAGGCATAAATGGTTGCGACGTATATTGCGAGATCAATACATAGAAGAAGCACATAAGATGTTTCAAAAATATGGTAACAGAATAGTGCTAGTGCAGAGATATATACCAATGTTGAGGACTTTTGGTCCTATGATAGCTGGGGCAGTATCTATGAGATATCAGGTATTTGTATTGTATAGCTTTGCAGGATCATTATTGTGGAGTGTATCGTTAGTATTGCCTGCTTATTGGCTAGGCAATCATGTGCCAGGTATAGAGAGTCGCATAGAGATAATGATATTGACAGTAATTGCTATTACCAGCATACCAGTTATTTACCAAGTTTGGAAAAAGTGGTATAAGAAAAATCCTAATTGATATACTAGCTAGTATTAATTTTTATTTTCTAATAATAACGCTAGTGCCGGATTCTGCCCATTTATAAAGCTTTTCTGAATCAAGTATAGATAGATTCACACATCCATGTGAATAATGCCTACCAAAATTGTTATGCCAATAAGCTCCGTGTATGGCACTGCCGTCCTCGCTAAAATACATAACATAAGGTACTCCAGGTAAATCATAATAATCTCTTATGTTGGTGCTAGTGGACGTGTACAGTTTTATATTATTTGTTGAAGTAGAATTAGAAATCAACTTTTGATTTTCTTTTTCTATATTTTCTTTATTTGGACCTTGCATATATCGTGATGGAGTTTTATAAGTTATATAATACTCATTTGCAGTAGTGGGTGTGTCGGTAAGTCCAGTAGAGACTTTCATTTTATAAAGTATTTTATTATTTTCATAAGCATAAAGAGCTTGCTCTGATATGTCTATTATTATTCTCTTATTATCATTTATAATATCGTCTTCGCTATGTACTATAGCGGACACATCGTATAGCGGCTCTACTAGGTCGGCCCGTACATAATATCCTTTTATATTTGCTGTACGCTCAGGATGAGTGAGCTTTTCGGTAAATTTAATTTTGTACCATTTTTCTCCTATGTCATTTGTAACTAGGGATTCAACACGAAATACTATACCCGTTCTAGCTTTGACTATTATTTTACTTTTTACAGTTGGCTCTTCGCGTATTTTGACACATATGCCAGCAAAATTATAGTTACAGCTAGTCCTTATTATAATATATTTCACTCTTTCTGTGCTACTAGCAGTTGACGTAGCTGTTATATTAGCAGTTGATGTAGCAGTGCTGCTGGCATTATAACTATCAACATAATTATATTGAGCATGAGTAATATTTATATTAAAAAATAAAATAAGGGTTATAAAAATGTATAAATAGTTTTTGTTCATGTGGTTTTCTTTATTTGTTTTTGATGTGTATTTTGACATGGTGTCCCTGCTAGGAATCGGACCTAGATCTAGAGCTTAGAAGGCTCTCGTTCTATCCATTGAACTACAGGGACATGGATAACTGCTTAGTATATTAACATAAAATCAAAGTTTAAGGAAGAGCTCAGATTTTCGGTGTGTTGTGTAATCAGATATTTAATATTATAAAATTACTGTGATATAATCCATATATGGAAATCCAAAAATTAAAATACCAATTGATATACTTTGCTACTTTTCTATTTACTTCTGCTGTTACTTTTTTCTTGGCTTTCTTCCCGCCAGTTTTTGCTATGTGTGAATATACGTATAACTATCTCAAGTCGGCCATGATGTTCCCAGGGTCTCTTATTGCTTCTGTGCTGATTATGATTTTAACTATTAGAAATAAAGGTGACAATAGTTTTTTTAAAAAATATTTGAAAAATCTGGCACTGGTTGCCATACCTTTTTCCTTGATAAGCTTCTCTTTACTACCGTTATCAGACATGCTGGACTCCCACGGTATGAGTATAAATATTTCTAGAAGAAATATAGTTGTACCGTCACCAATAAATTACACAAAATAGTTAGATAATTAAAAATATGAGTATAACCTAAAAAGAGTAAATGAATAATAAGAAATATTTTGTGGGAAATAGAGGGGTCGAACCTCTGACCTTCGCAGTGTAAATGCGCTGCTCTACCAACTGAGCTAATCTCCCATATATATGTTATAATACACGAGAAAATACAAAAATGCAAGTCACAAAACAAAATATAAATGAAGAAAAAGACATAAAGGAAAAGTCTGTACAAGTCAAAGAAAAAGTAGATCAAACTTTAAATCAAGAAAACTTTAAACCAGAAATACTCTATGAAGATGACTACTGTTTGGTAATTAACAAGCCAACAGGTATTATGGCTCATTCGGTAGAGCTCTCGCACATTAAACCGGGTGATATAGTGTACACTATATCTGATTGGATGAGGGATAATTATCCTGAGAGTGGAAAAATAGACGAGGTTAGGCCTGGTATAGTGCACAGGCTAGACAGGGATACTAGCGGATGTATGTTATTAGTGAAGGACTCTGGAGAATTTAATAAATATAAAACACAATTTCAAGATCATACTATTAAAAAAATATATTTGGCTATAGTTTCTGGACTTATAAAATTGGACACTGGCATAATAGATACTCCAATAGCCCGCTCTAGAAGTGACTTTAGGAAAAAAGAAGCCAAAAATGAATTTAGTAAAGATTATAGAGGGGAATTACGTGAAGCACTCACTAGATATAAAGTCATAGAGCGTATAGGTAAAGGAGTAAACAGCTTCAGTCTTATTGAATGTCTACCGATGACTGGACGCACACATCAAATCAGAGTGCATTTGAGGTCTATTAGACATCCTATATTGGGAGATCAATTGTATGGCTCTAGAGAGTCGGGGACTCTGGCTCCTAGGCAAATGCTGCATGCAAAATCTCTTGAATTTACAAGCTTTAAACGTAATTCCGATGGTGAGAAAGTAAAAGTAAAAGTAAAAGTCGAAGCCCCTATTCCCAAGGATATGGCTGAGACTCTTGAAAAGATAAAGAAAATGTGCTAGAGTATAGTAACTATGAGAAACCTAACAAATGTAGACGTCGAATCAAGAAAAGCGCTGGACTTTTCTAGTGGTGACGTAATTCGTGTGTGGAACAAAATTAAAGAATTAGATGGCAAGATAAGGTTACAAGCTTTTGAAGGTATGGTGCTCGCCAGGAAGCATGGCACCGAAATAGGTGGCACATTCACCGTGAGGAAGGTGGCGAGTGGTGTAGGAGTAGAAAGAATATACCCATTATTTTCTGATAGTATAGATAAAATAGAAATAGTTAGACATGCCAAGACCAGAAAGAGTAAATTATATTATGTAAGAGACAAAGCCAAGAAAGACGTAAGGCGTAAGATGAAAGAAGATACAAAGAGATCAAAGACTCCAGGAGCGGCTGCTTCTGTCGAACATCAAGAAGAAGTAGCGGGTGAGTAGATACCCCCACCCCAGCCCTCCCGCAAGGGGAGGGGGTAATGCAAAATACAACTGTATTTTCTCCACTGCCCCTTGGGGAAGGGGTCGGGGGAAGGGGGTTGAGTTTGATATGCCCGGGTGGCGAAATTGGTAGACGCACTACCTTGAGGTGGTAGCGAGGCAACTCATGCTGGTTCAAATCCAGTCTCGGGCACTGGTGAGTATAATATGGTGCCTATAGTGTAATGGTTAGCACAAGGGTTTGTGGAACCCTTAGATCGGGTTCAAATCCCGATAGGCACACCAAACAAACACAAAAGCCTGCAACTAATTGCAGGCTTTTGTGTTTGATAGGAGAGTGGTATAATTGGTGTATGATTATTATTTTGGACGGTTCAAAGGGGGCAGGTAAAAGCACAACGGCAAAGCTACTCTGCGATGTGTTAAATGATTCAATAGTATTAAGCCTTGACCACGAGAGAGACCTGCTTGTTAATCAAGAGGGGAGAACGATACAGGCAAGAAACAAAGAAGCTTTTGAAGTTTTACTAAATAAGTGTGCTAGCTCCATAGACGAGGGTAAAACTCAAATAGAAAGAGTTAGGCAAAGAGACGCGATAAAAGGAAAGGAAACAGATGAGAATAGATTTAAGAATGTTCACGACAGCCTTCACAGCAAATCTTTTGAAGATTTCATTATAATCGATACCGACAAGAGCAGCCCTGAAGAAGTTGTAAATATTATATTAAGAAATGTCTAATTATTGATTTGACTTTATTGTCTATATCTAATACAATAAAA
>JAYVII010000077.1:0-7087 GCA_043770395.1 bacterium
TCGACCCCAGAGGAGTTGTGCTTGGCCATAGATTTAATTTGATATCAATTGAAGCCATGCCAGATCAAGTTACAGGCAGACAAAGTGATGAAAGGAAAATAGTGATTGGTAATGGTCAACAATATGGACAAAGCGGAAAAGAGCAAGCTCATTTGTTGCAAATAGCGGCTACGTATGGTGGCACGGATAAACTCAAACGTATAATTAAGGAGACCCAGACTGGCGGAGTCAAAAGTTTAGACCAAGAAATGGAAGATCAAAAAAGTACATTGACGGAAGATTTCAATAAAAGAGAGGTTGAGGTGGTGGCCGATAAAAAAGAAAAGGCTAGAATTGTATTAGAGGAAGGGAGGAAGAGAGTTAGAATAGAAGCAGAAATATCTGCTAGACATCAAGCAGAAATAGAAGAATATCAGAGGGGCGAGATTGGGAGAAAATTGCAAGCCTTTGCAAAAGAAAGTGTGTCAGCGCTCAAGCAGGCTTTACTTTCAAGGAATATTTTGCAAGCACTTAGAGATAATTTTTCAAAAAATACTTTGGATAAATTTGGTAATAGAAAAGAAGTACTCGAGATATTAGCCGATGAACTTTGGAATTCTATTCCTGAAGCCACAAGGTCAAGTACAGTTATGGATGCTTTGAGTAGAGACCAGAATTTTGTTGTTAATCAACATGATTTTACATTCTTTGCTAAAGCTTTAGCAAAGAAAATTGGTTGGAATATGTAATTATGCTATAATGCTTTTAATAAAGATTAATTATTAATAAATTTATAACATATATGCATCCAAAGAAAGAAAGAACATTTGTATTGCTAAAGCCTGACGCTGTGCAGCGTGGACTGGTGGGGGATATCATTAATAGATTTGAAAAAATCGGATTGAAAATTGTGGCTATGAAAATGCATGTATTGGACGAGGAAAATATCTGGACACATTATAATAAGGATGACGCCTGGTATACCCGCAAAGGTCAAGGCATAGTAGACAATAGGACTAAATTAGGACTTCCAATTGAGAAGGAAGCTATAGATTATGGTAAAGATATAATACGTGCTATGGTCATGTTTATGAAGTCTAGTCCGTGTGTATCTATGGTGATAGAAGGTAATAGCGCTCAAGCAGTGGTGAAGCGTCTGGTGGGTGGAACAGAGCCAACTACAGCAGATACTGGTACTATACGTGGGGATTATAGTCTGGACTCATATTTCCTCTGTGACGTAGATGGTAGTCGTGGTATGAGGAATTTAATACATTGTACAGACCCCGCAGATGGTGAAACTGCTTGGCAGAGAGAAATGAATATATGGTTTACAAATGATGAAATAGTAAATTACAGACTTGTCTCTGAAGCTATGCTTTATGATGTGAATTTGGATGGGATAATGGAATAAAAAGATTTACACAACTAAAAGGCGCCGGCATAGCCGGCGCCTTTTAGTTGTGATATAATATACAATAGGTATTCAGGATAAAATTATCTGTATAAGTATTATCAGGGTTAAGAGAATTAGATCTATTCACTGTGGTGAATAACTGGCTCTACCCACTTGGATTATATCCAGGTAATACACCTGAATATCTAAATATGAGAATGAAAAAACACTTGCAAAAAATTGGCTTCGTTCTTATATCATTGCTTGTAACTTTCCTTATTGCTATGGGTCCAATAGCCAAGGTTGATGGATTCAATGTATTCCCTTGGTTGGATATTCCTTTTCATATATGGGGTGGTTTCCTTTTGGGACTATTAGCTTTGAGGCTTATTTTAATTTTTGAAATTTATACAGATAATAAAATAGCTAAAAGAAAAAGCATGGACAAAATGTATAGATTTTGTATTTATATGACAGCTTTTGTATTTTTCTTTGGACTTGTCTGGGAGGCTTGGGAATTCTATATGTATATGAGCCATAGATGGAGTGACTGGGGAGGCATAACTGATACAGTCAAAGACCTTTTTAATGATATTGTAGGTGGAGTCTTGGCACTTATTTATAATATGAAAATTATTAACAGAAATGATGAGTAAAATTGGGCTATTCATGTTACAATATATTTATGTCTAAAATTAAAATAACTTTTGCTGGTGGAGCCCAGTCGCCTACTGGCTCTAACTTTTTACTAGAAATAGGTGATAGCAATTTTTTGGTTGATTGTGGTTTATATCAAGGTAGCAAAGTAGCTAATGACAATAATAGAGATCCATTTAATTATGATGTGAAGTCAGTCAGGGCTATGTTTATTACTCACAGTCATCTGGATCACGTTGGGCGTATTCCTAAAATAATGAAAGATGGTTATCAGGGCGAAATATATAGCGTAGATGCCACCAGAGAATTAGCAGAATATGTAATGATGGATAGTTTGCATGTGCTGACCAGAGAGGCTCAAAATTCTGGACTACCTCCCATGTATGATGAGGCTGACGTAATAGCAGCATTAAAGGTATGGCATAGTAAAAATTATCATGAGAAAATAACTTTTGAAACGAGCGTAGGTACATTGGGTGTGCGCTTTCTGGATGCGGGACATATATTAGGTAGTGCCATGATTGAATTTACACTCAACGGTAAGGTGCTTATATTTTCAGGAGATTTAGGTAATACCCCCAGTCCATTGATGAAAGACACTGAGAGTATCAAAGGTGCTGATTATTTAGTAGTCGAGAGTGTATATGGTGACCGTAATCACGAAGACAATAGTGAGAAGAAACAAAAATTAGAAGATATAATAAAGACCACCATTAGAAATAGAGGTGTGTTAATAATACCGGCCTTCTCCATAGAGAGGACTCAAGAGATTATATATTTTATAAATCAAATGATAGAGCATAATGAAATAGAGCGTATACCAGTATTTCTTGACTCACCTTTGGCTATTAATGTGACTAGCGTATACAAGAAATATGAACATTATTTAAACAAAGAAGTAGATAGTATAATCAAAAGTGGTGATGATATATTTAATTTCCCTGGCCTCCATATGACTGCTGACAAGGAGGAAAGCAAATCCATAAATGGTGTACCAGGCCCCAAAGTGATAATAGCCGGTAGTGGTATGATGAATGGTGGGCGTATACTTTATCACGCCAAGAATTATCTGGGTGATGAGAAAAATACATTATTAGTAGTGGGATATCAGGCCGTAGGTACACTTGGTCGTATATTACTAGAGGGTGCCAAGTCTGTATATATAAAAGGTGAAGAAATTAAAGTCAAAGCTGACGTACAAGTAATACATGGTATGTCTGCACACAAGGACAGTACTCATTTACAAGAATTTGTAGCTGAAGCCAAAGATACCTTGAAACAAGTCTTTGTGGTTTTGGGTGAGCCCAAGAGCTGTGCCTTTTTAGCCCAGAGACTAAATGATTATTATGGTATAAATACAGTAATACCAGAGACAAATCAAAGCTTTGAAATAGAAATGTAAATACCTTACTAAATTAAAAACATGTCATGTTAAAATAAATATAATTAATTTATGAATTTAAAAGATAGAAAATACACAATTAGTATCAGTGGAGCAGCAGAAGTAACACATTGTGGAGAAAAGGTAATTAAAGATGCCTTTGCGCTCGGGCGTGCTATTGCTGAGCATAACTTTCAATTAGCAACAGGAGCTACTACCGGATTTCCTTATTATGTAAATCAAGGATTTAAAGATGTAGGTGGATTTGCTTTTGGACTTTCGCCTGCCTCCACAAGGCATGAGCATGTAGAAATATATAAACTTCCCGATGATTATGTGGATGCTATGATATATACTGGATTTGGATTCCCTGGGCGCGACATGATGCTAGTCAGGTCATCAGATGCTATCGTAATTGGATGTGGACGCATAGGTACTATACATGAATTTACTATAGCCTGGGAATCAGAAATACCAGTAGGTATACTGGAGGGTGCTTGGGCTACAGATCAAGTCATCAGAGAAATAATAGACAAAAGTGGACGCACTAATAGTAAAGTCATATTTGATGCTAATCCAGTAAGCCTAGTACGTCGTATCAAAGAAATGCTAGAGAGTACACCGCAAGACTTTAAAAGACCATTTCAGGCTATACCACCATCATATCATGAGGAGGAACAGAGAGGATAAAACAAAAAGGTGACCGCGTAGCGGTCACCTTTTTGTTTTATTTTACTGCACTCACCACTCTATTAAAAGTCTCAATGTCTCTCTCGGCTATAGTAGAGAGTATTTTTCTATCTATTATAGATTTTTTGTCTTTGAGCACTTTGATAAATTTACTATAAGTCATATTCTCATCTGCATTTCGCAGGGCTGCATTGATATGTGTAGTCCAATTCCTGCGCATATCATTTTTATAATCTTTACGATGAGAAAATGCATGTACTCCAGCGTGGCGCAAGGCTACTTTGGCTTCAACTTCTTTGGTACTACGACCAAATCTGTAACCTTTGGCAGCCTTTAATACGCTTTTTCTTCTTTTGTTAGAGGTTGTTCCTCTTTTAACTCTTGACATATATTTGTATTAATAATTTATTAAAATGCTCCTGGTAAAAATCTAGCTTTTTCTTTACCTGTCATCTTTAGCTCTTGCATTCTGCGTCCAGCTATAGTCCTTACACCACTAGCGCGGGCATTGAAGTGATTTTGGCCTGGCTTCCTTGTTAGTATTTTACCATTCTTGGTTACCTTGATCCTTTTCTGATAGGACTTATTTGTTTTCATAGTTCATATATATTAGCACAATTATTTAGAAGTTTCAAGTACTATGGTCATGGCCTTGGGCATGCGTTTTAAAGGATCGGCTATTTTGTATTGGGCTGGTATAATAGCGAGCAATCTATTCAGCCTTTCTTTGAGGAAAGCTTCATCCAATCCACGACTGCGTCCCTTTAATTGCATCTCTATTTTTACTCTATGACCTTCCTTGAGCCAATCCGCTGCAGCTTTGGCTTTGATGGCTATATCATGCTCCCCTATACTAATACTTATTTGTATATTTTTGGTCTCAGTGGTATGACTTTTGGACTTCACTTCTTTTTGTTTCTTGGAAGTTTCATATTGATATTTACCGTAATCCATGATTTTGGCTACTGGTGGCTCGGCGTTGGGGGATATTTCTATGAGGTCCAAGCCCTTTCTCTTGGCGAGTGCCAAAGCCTCATCCTTGGTCATATTGCCCAGATTTGCGCCCGTATCATCTATTATTCTTAATAGCCTTGCTCTTATAGAGTTATTTATTGAAATTTTTTCTGCCAAAGTTTTATTATTTAATTATTTTAATATTGTTGTCAATATATAATAGCATATGTGGCCTTAATATGAAAGAGGTAGTGAATAAAGTTTAAGTTTAATAAACGTTATTCACTACCCCCTCGCTGAGCTTGGAATTACAAGCTCAGCTTAACAGCCTGAATACCACCCAAGTGGTCACCCCGGTTACCCACCACCAGATTTGGTTAGGCTCCGCACAACATATGACTGACTCTGTCTGAGGGTCTTGGTTATCCAGAACCGGCAGACCGTTGTCTGCCGTAAAGAAACTCCGCAACGCCGCGGAGAGGCTGGCCCATAGGGCCGTGCGGCGTAAAGCCGCGGGTTGGGGTACAGAGAGCATTTCGGGGCCTCCTTTACAAAAAAGGCCATGGATGATCTTGATCATTGTCTCACTAACAGTTACTTTTGTCAATAGGTGAAAATCACTTGTAAAATAAGGGTTGATCTGCGTACTTATAGATATCAAATAAAACCCCCCAACATGCTGTCTCACGACATGAGTTGGGGACGGCAGCAAGCATCTTACATTTGGACCCAACAACAAAAATGCTATACTATATATAGCTCTCGCTGATATTAATTATAATACCACACTAAAGGACGAGAGGAATGATAATTCATTACAAAACAAATTATTTTAATTTAATTATGAAAAAACAATATATTGTTATAGTGGCTCTTGTTATTGTGGTATCTGGGGTATTCTTATATTCAAATAAAACTTCTAAAGTAGACAAAGTGTTGCCTTCTTTAAGCCAAAAATTAGATAATTATAATCCACAAATTAATACTACAGACTTTACTACACAGATCACCAATAAATACTTTACATTGCCAGTTGGCAAAAAAATGTTTTTTGATGCTGAGTCTGAAGAAGGTATAGAGAATATCGAAATACATATTACTGGCGAAACAAAAGTTATAGAAGGAGTAACTACGCTTGTCTATTTGGATACTGTACGTAAAAATGGCAAAATACATGAGATAACTAAAGATTATCTTGCTCAACATAAGACAACAGGAGATGTTTGGTATTTTGGTGAAGAAGTTGATAACTATGATGAAAAAGGTAACTTTAAAGATCATGCTGGTACTTTTATTCATGGTAAAGACGGAGCCAAAGCGGGCATTTGGATGAAATCTGAACAAAAAATTAATGACTCATACAGACAAGAATATTTTAAGGGAGAGGCTGAAGATATTAGAGATACCGTATCTACTGGACTGACTGTTATCACCAAGCTTGGCTCGTACAAGGATTGTGTCAAAGTTTATGATTGGACACCCCTGGACTCTGAATCAAAAGAACATAAATACTACTGTCCAGAAGTTGGTGGCTTGGTCCTGACTGAGCATCTCATGACAGGCAAAAGATCAGAGCTAACAAAAGTTATATATAAGTAAAGTGTAGTTTGGTGGAGATGGAGGGTATTAGGTCGAACCATTTTGGATGGGAATAGGGTAGAGGAGTTGAATAGGGATATGAAGGCGTTTGGGGAGTGGATAAGAAAAGTTGAGTTACCCCATGGAGGTGCTCACTAGCTTATAAAAATAAAACAACATAAATATTATATTGTCAAATTTGCTTTCTCTTTACAAAAGTAGTAGTATATAGTCATTTAAATCTATGGAAGTAAATTCTAACTTGAAAGGTGATATGTCTATTAATAATGTGACTATTATCAAAAGTTTGTCTTTTGTACTTTTGCTTGCCAATATACTTAATTTAGTAACTCCTTTGGTGGTCGAGGCCGCCAGTACATCCAACTCCTCTGTCGGCTCCACCACTTCACTTGATCCAGTGTCTAACAAAGCCAACAGATTACAAATGCAAG
>JAYVII010000078.1:0-2635 GCA_043770395.1 bacterium
CTGCTGCTACCCTAGTCTCACTGTATTTATACTTGAGTAAATTTGGATTATAAGGCACTCCTTTAGCCCAACCCATAATAGCACCTAAACTAAAAAAGGAAAGCAGGGGAAATATAATAGAGCCCAATATATCAATATGTGGAATGGGATTTAGAGTTAATCTACCATTCCATTTAGCTGTACTGTCACCCTCTCTAAACGCTATATAGCCATGAGCTATTTCATGTAAAATAATAGAATAAATTATTACAACAATATATATTATGGTTTCCATATTTTTATTTAAAATAAGCACTACCCATCACAAAGTCATCAGCGCCAGCGTCACGACATATTTGTATAGTCTCATTATTCATAGCACCATCTATTTGTATTCTTATTTTATGTTTAATATTTTTTACTTTACCTTCTTGGTCAATATTTAATTTATTTAAAATATCAAGCTCTTTTTTAATAACTTTAATATTTTCTATAGTACTTTCGTCAAAGACTTGTTTTTGATATCCAATATTTTCTATACCCATTATTTGTATATAGTCAATTTTATCAACATAATCTGTATTATTTAAAAGTTTTATTATTAACTCTATGTTTCTAGAAGATATACCTATGCTTAACATATTATTAACAGCCAAATCAATAGCATTATATATTTCATTTTCTTCATCAAAATGTAATACGACTTTACTAAATCCAAGCTGAGCAATTGCCTCTATATATTTATACATATTTGAGAGTCCATTACTATCAAGCTTGATACTATCCACCATCAAATCCGCTTCATAATCAAATTCCTCCCAATATGGCAAACCAGCTTCTACCAAATTTAAAATTTCTTTATTTATTTTTATATTTTCTTTTTCTAAAGAACTAATTTTATTTATTTCCAAAACTTCTAGTGGTGACCATGTTTGACTTTTTACATATACACCATCACAAAAGTCTATTTGTATTTTTGTAACTTTTTCTCTATATATTATATTTTTACTTGACAGGTCTACACCCGAGAGACTTCTATTATAAATTAGATCTAATTTATCTGCTATGTCATTCCAATTCTTTTCCAATATGCCTGGTATTATCATTTTTATATTATAGCAAAGTTATTACAATACACAAAGTGGCGGCCTGCGGCCGCCACTTAGTGTATGTCTATTTTGGATATACGCCTTATATGCCTTTCTGCATTAGGAAAAGGAGTTTCAAAAAAGATATTAACTACTTTTTCCATTTCATCAAGCTTAATAAATCTAGCCCCTAGAGAAAGTACATTTGCATCATTATGCTCTCGTCCTAATCTGATTATATCTGTGTCATAACCATAATAAACAGTAGCCCTGACTCCGCTGTATCTATTTGCCACCATTGCTTCTCCTTCACCTGATCCACCAAATATAATGGCTCTACTTTCTAGACCCATATCCCAATCTCTTTTTAATAATTTTATAGCACTATGTATATATGTAGTATAATCATCTTCGTTCTTATATTCTGTTGCACCTACATCTATGACTTTATAAAGATGTCCTTTTTTATTTTCTAATTCTAAAAAGACCTTTAAATGTTCTTTATGATCAAAGCCTGAGTGATCTGTTGCTAAATATATATTCATAATTACACATTTCCTGCCTTTATAACATGCTCTATCAATGTGTTCGTGTACCCCGCTTCATTATCATACCAGGCCAATACCTTCACTAAATTACCACCTACCACTCTAGTCATTTTCAAATCTACTATACTGGCATGAGTTAACCCTATAATGTCACTAGACACCAACTCTTCATCTGTGGCCATGAATACTCCTCTCCACCTGTCACTATCGCCAGCTTCAGTTAATATATTATTTATTTCTTCTACTGTAGTGTCTCTCTTCGTTATGAAAGTAATATCTGCAATTGATCCTGCTGGAGTAGGTACGCGTATGCTGATACCATCAAAATTTCCCTCTAATTCAGGTATGGCTTTGGTCACAGCAATAGCCGCTCCAGTAGAGCTTGGTACTATATTTTGCGCAGCAGCACGACCCTCACGCCAATCCTTTTTATTAGGACCGTCTACAATGGACTGTGAAGCAGTGTAGCTATGCACAGTATTGAGTATAGCCTTTTCTATACCTATAGCCTCATTTATAATGGCAATCACCGGAGAGCTGGCATTAGTTGTGCACGATGCATTGGATGTAATAGCGCAGCCTCTCAATAAATCATCATTGATGCGCATGAGCACTGTCTCTCCGTGTATAGCATTTGTGTCACCACCTGTACCTACATTTGTAGTGTCAGCCTTCACAGGAGCAGTAATCACCACTTTCCTTGCTCCTTTCTCTATATGTATTGCTGCCTTTTCGTAACTAGTAAATAATCCTGTACTTTCTACTACTACGTCTATATTCATTTCTCCCCAAGTGTATAGGGCTGTATCCTTTTGGCTCAAATATTTAATACGCATTACTTTATCTTCTACATAATTAGCTCCATCAGCAGGGCAAGTGATGGACAAGTACTGCTCTGTATCACTAACTTTCTCTACTTCTGATATAAATGGGGCTGTCTTGTAGACTGTATCATACTGTAAAAGATAAGCCATATTATCTATATCTGAAAGATCATTTACTGCTACTATTTCTATATTA
>JAYVII010000079.1:0-6958 GCA_043770395.1 bacterium
CAGATACAATGCTGATACTTTTGTTTATGAAGAAAGGAAAGGAGGGATAAAAAATAGAGTAGGGGAGTACCGAGTAATGAGCGCTCCTATAAAATATAATAATTATAATTTGTATATTATTAAAAGTGAAGTAGGGCAATATAATAAATTATTACAAACTAATACTACTGCAATATATACTATTGGTGAATACATAGAAGTAAAAGACCAGAGAAAAAATAATACAAACACTAGCAAGGCCGTAGGACTTGCTAGTGTTTCTTTTGACTACAACGAATATATTTTTTATAAATATAAGGCCGACAGGATATTTAAACTTTATGAAAATAAAAATTATAGTTTAAATAAATTTGATAAAATATCATTAGCTGAGAAAATAAAATTATACAAATATAATTTAGAAAATAAACTTTATCAATATCATAGTGTGGAGAACTTTGAACTAATTGCTGGTATAATATATGGAAGAGATATTACTTTATCCAAAGCTTTAAATGATAACTTACGCTCCGCTGGCCTATCACATATAGCAGTCATGTCGGGATACAATTTACTTATAATGTTTACTATTGTATATTTCGTATTTAAATATATCAGTAGAGCATTGCAATACTTTAAATTTTATATATTAGAAAATATTTATATACGCTCATCACTAGCCTTGCTTATAATTACTATATTGCCTGTTATGAATAATTGGGATGCTCCTATTATGCGCGCTTATATATTTGTAGTCATTGCTAGCACATACACCTTGTCTGGCAGAGTAGAGAATTACAAATATATATTATTGATTACTACTATAGTGATATTTTATATATCACCACATCAATCACTATATGACGTAGGACTTCATCTATCTTTACTTGCTGTGACTTCAATTATATATTTTGAAAATTATTTTTTTAGGCTATTTAATGATAAATTAAAATTGGGAGATACATTATCAAAATATATCTCTGTCACTATTTCTGCACAAATATTAACTACTCCATATATTATATTTGTATTTGGAAATTATAATATATTATCTATTATTTCAAATTTATTTGTGGGTGTGATATTACCAATAATAACTATAGCTGGATTAATAGAAACATTTCTGCTGGCTTTTAATTTAAATTTTATAGAAAAATTATTTTATATATTCACCGAAACCTTGGCTAATTATATTATATATATCAGTTTTATATTTGGATAAAATCCTTGCTATATAAGTATTTCACAGCATATTTCATTATAATATTACTATATAAAAAATTAAATTTCTTTACACTTTTATAATTTTTATAGATTTCACAACCATAAAATAAGAACTATTTTATTTTTGAAGTTAAGCTTTTTAATAAAACTTTTTCTATCAGTACTGCAATAATTAAAAAAGCAATGAAAGGAATTATAAGTACATACCCAGGCACATTAGCGCTCTCACCGAAATAATATCCGAGCGCTATCATGATAGTGGCCCATATAGTAGACCCTAATAAAAATATAGCAAAAGCTAAAAATTTATTAATGTGTAACATGGCAGTGATGACAGGAATAAAAGTTTTGACTCCTGGTATAAGCTTGCCTACTACCAGCCACAATTTATTATGATGAGAAAATCTATAAACTAAATTATGCACTTTTTCTTTGGTTTCATCTGTTTGTTTACTCAGTATTTTATCTTTGTATTTAATAGAAAGTAAAAATAAAAAGTAATTACCAAATGCATTACCCAATGCTCCAGCTGCAATAGCTATAAAAATATTTAATTTTTCTAAACTGGCGTAATACCCAACTATAGGATACATAATTTGCGAAGAGGGAAACTCTATCATACCGTTGAGTAGCATGGCTATAAATATACCAATATATTTAATATTTAAAAGTAAATTAATAAGATTCTCTCCCAAATGACCATCTGTAATAAAATTTATTGCATCCATGCTATGATTATAACATGAAAAGAGTGAATTTACTTTATAAAGTTTTAACAGTTTTTGTATTATTGTTTATAATAATTATTTTAATAAGTGCACAATTGAGTAGACGTGACTACATGGATATCGTATTTCTTGATGTGGGTCAGGGTGATGCCGCTCTAATAGATATACATAATAAAAATACTAATCCAATTCGTGTATTGATAGACACAGGTAGGAGTAGACAAGTAATGGCTTCTATAGATAAATTTTATTCTTATAGTATAATCAATTACTTATCTCGTATATTAATAAATAATGATATAGACACTCTGATACTTACCCATAATGATTCTGATCACATTGCCATGCGTTGCGAAATTATAAATAGATACAACGTGAAGAATATAATAATTAGCTCTTCTATGAGCACCTCCACCATACTAGCTTGTGATAAAAACAAAGTAATAGAGAATAAAATAACAATAAATTATTTGTATGCCGGGGATATTATTTCTATAAGAAATGTAAAATTAAAAATACTTAATCCAAACAAAGAAATAAATTCTGAAACTTCACAAAAATCAAAAACAAAAAATAATAATGATAATCAAAAAAGTATAGTTATATTAATGGAAGCTTATAATAACAAAATACTTTTTACGGGTGACATAGATAAAAAGGTGGAGAGGGAGATTATAAATGCAGATGTAAATTTAACCCCCACCCCTAGCCCCTCCCTCATGGGGAGGGGAATACGGAATATAGACATACTCAAAGTTGCTCATCATGGCAGTGATGGTAGTAGTGACCCACTTTTTATAAAATACACACAGCCAAAAATCTCTGTCATCTCAGTAGGTAAAAATAGTTATGGGCATCCCAACCCTCGCGTACTCAATGACCTCACCTCTGCCTCCTCCACTATACATCGTACTGATCAGGAGGGCAATGTGATGTTTCATTTTGAGTCAAAAGAAAAGAACTAACTATTTATAAAATCTCTATAATTTTCTTTTGTTATTATCTTAAAATTTAATGTTATATTTTTATTGCTTTCTGCAAACACTTTGGGGAATTTCTTCTTTTTCTCATTGGTTAAAGTAAATTCATAAGCATTAATATTTTGATCCCATTTTTCTAAATAATCAACTTCTTTACCTTCGGTATTCCTCCAGAAAAATGTCTGGAAATAAATATTGTTATAATTATTATTTTTAAGTCTTTCTAAAATCAAATAGTTCTCAAACATGGCTCCGAGATCCCTTCTTTGTAGACCATCTCTGTTTATATTGGTCTCGGCGAAATCATTTATTATTGCATTTCTAATACCCAAATCATAAAAATATAATTTGCTTTTCTTCCTTATCTCGCTACGCAAATTACTACTATGACTTTTTAATCTAAAAAGTACAAACGACTGCTCCAGCAAATCTATATATCTTTCTATTGTCCTGTTGTTAACATTCAATTCTTTACTTATCTTGTTTATATTTACTTCACCACCTATTTGATAAGCCAAAGTACGTAACAAATCCATTAGTATTTCAGGTTTTTTCAAGCTTTCAAATTTAAAAATATCTTTCAATAGAAATGACTCCGCTAAATTTTTAACTTTATTAATTTTTTCTTCTACTGTACTTTTCAGAATTACTTCTGGATAAGATCCAAAACGTAAAGCATAATCAAGATTAGTAAAAGGTTCAAAGTATATAGAATCTCTCAATTCAGTATCTGTAATTGTGTATAAATTTAATAATACATTTCTACCCATGAGTGGCTCACCTATTTGCCCTGCAAGCTCAAATGATGAAGATCCTGTGACAATAACCTTTAGTAAAGGATAAGCATCTACAATTATTTTTAAATTTAATCCTATATTTTTAACATTTTGAGCTTCATCAATAAAAAGTAAATCCAAACCTTCTACATATTCTTTTAATTTTTCAAGTCTTTGAGAAGAAAATATCTCTTGGGTGCTGACGCTGTCGCCTGTATAAGCTCTGTATTTACCTTTGTAATCTTCTAAAAAGCTATTAATTATAGTCGTCTTGCCTACTTGCCTCGGCCCATAAATAATCAAAACTTTCCCAGCCTCTACATAATTTTCTATATTAATTTTTCTATTTATTAGCTTTTTCACCAGATTATTGTATCATCAATACAAAAATATGTCAATATCTTTGTAGCACTAGTACAAAAATATTGGTATTTACCTCCCCATCTCCCACAACATCATGAACAAGTCTTTGTAATTACGAGCGACTGTTTCGGATTTGATTGTGTATACCAGTGGTGGAGTCAGGAAGGAGTAGAAAGACACAGTCTCTCTGCGTATTACCATATGTGTCACGCCAATAGGGAGATTAGGGAGGAATTTATAATGCTGATTCTCAAATTCACCTATATATTTCTTGTACAGATCTCTTTCGCTTTCATGTCCCAGATAATACACTGATAATTTCCTCCTCCTCATCTCGGCTAGATGTTTGCCCAGCAAATCACCCATTAATTCAGTATATAAATTAGTCGCTCCACCTATTATATAGCATTCCCAGTCTTTATCGGCATGGCGCAGTATATCTGACTCTAATTGTTGTATAGCGCGCGCACCTTGTATCACTTCAAAGCTTTGATTATTACCAACATTGCTTATCTTATTAAGCTCTCGGGCGAGATCTTCGGCTGCTAACATCCTCCTTTTGGCACTTTTCTCCAGCTCTTCTGGGGGATTGGCTTTATATTTCTTGACTCTATCACCAGATGACTCTTGTATTAAATTCCATTCGAGTAGCTTATCTATAGACTGATACACGTATTGCCTATGTATATCAGCACCTTTAGCGATTTGTGTCGCCCCCGCATTTGCACCACTAGTTAGTAAATATAAATAGACAGCCGCCTCATTTTCATTGAGGCCGTATTCTACCAAATCTCTAATTTTATCTTGACTTTGTTTTGTACTTGTCATATATTTAATTACACTATATCATAAACTCTTTATCTTATCAACATATTTGTATAGAATATATGTCATTTTATGGTTGACAAATCACTACTTATGCAATATAATGTCAATATATGAAAAATGAATCACCCTGGGCTTACGCCACAGGGTATCAATGCAATCCGAAGGATTGCATTAGTCAAATAGCGCTGCTATTTGCCCCACATCCTCTTCTCCTTGTTTTTCAATATATCGCTTGATGATTTCTTGGTCAACGCCGACAGTGGACACGAAGTAACCGTCAGACCAAATACCGTCAGTGCCGTAATAGAGTTTTGCGAGGAATTTGAACTTTTGTTTAGAGCCTCTCGATGTGTTAGTTTTCAATAGTCTAACCACACTACCCACTGATATTTGTGGTGGTATAGAGATTAGTAAGTGTACATGATTGGTGTCATGATTGATTTCTTTGATTTGTATTCGTGGGTGGTGTTCTGTGACTTCGTAGAATTTTTGTTTGAAATAGGACCATATGCCTTCGTTGGCTATTACGTTACGACGGTATTTGGTAACTATTACCATGTGGTAATCGCAGAGAAATACGCAGTGGTCGGCTTTTCTGTATTCTTTCTTCATTACTGTATTCTAACATACGGAGAAGAGTATGTGGGGTGTCGCTACATCCCCGGGCTAACGCCGGGGGTATTATTCGCGAATAAAAATGAAATACCAGAATATCTATACACTCTTTTCCCTATACTCAAAAGTAAAAGCCATATAATGGCCGGACATCTCTCGGGTGGTGAGCAGCAAATGGTAGCTCTCGCACGTGCACTAGTGGACGACCCAGAACTGCTGCTACTAGACGAGCCCACACTGGGACTCTCTCCCAAATATGTCAAAGAAATATTCGAGCTCATAGACAGACTGCGCCGTGAGCGCGGGCTGAGCGTGCTAGTCATCGAGCATAATCTTAGCTCGCTATTACGTATCGCCGATCGCGGTTATGTGTTATCCCGTGGACATATAATCAAAGAGCTCTCGACCTCTGACTTCATCTCGCGTGACGATGTGTATAGGGCAGTGGTGGGGGAGTAGATATGTTATAATACACTCATGAAAGTAAATAAATATATTATAGGTACTGCTATGGTTTCGTCTTTACTGATGACAACATCATCGATTTTATTTGGTTATACTCCTCCGAAGGACTATATAGCTAATCTAATCCCTATATTAACTGTTGCCCTACCGGTAGTAATACCTTATATAATTTTGTTTATAATGAACAAATATACAAAAGATAAAGTTATTTTAAAATCTATATTGATAACTTCTCTGATAAACATAGCATTCTCAGTGTTTCTTTTGTTCACTTGCCTTGATATTATTTTCAACCCTACGCCAGAGAGTTACGAGGCTTATGTGCTTTTTATTTTTGTACCGATATTGCAAATCGCCATTACATTTATGGGATGGCTAGTAGGTTTAGCTTTATCAAAAGTTTTGAAGAAGTAATTTGTAAAAATGTATCTGTACAAACCCATAAAAACTTGACTTCACTACAGTTTTTAAGTATAAAGACTGTAGTTCACTGCAGTTTTTCACAAACAACAAGCCCGCCACTAGTCGTAACTAGAGCGGGTGATGGGGAGCTTGCGGGGCGCGCTGGTTGAGCGAGTGCTACTTGGCAGTAGTTCGGAGCCAATCCAGCACCGGCAACAGCATGTCATTCATGACAATTCGCCTCGGATGGTCCATCCGCTTTGCATCCAAAAAAGTAATGTCATATCCCGGAGCATTCGGCACTATCGGTTGTAAGATGACGATCGTACGACCATCACCACCCTGCTGGGTGAACTCGTGAGCAAGCAAATCATCGACGCGAACAGTCTTCAAAACTGAACGATAACCTTGCCCTCCACGTATTGGTATCATTTTTAGAGCGGTAGCACTCTCAATAAGTAAGCTACCGACATAAGAAATCTCTTTCCAACCTCTCGTCGACATATTGATGGAGATGGCGTATTGTCCGCAGGGAACTTGGGTCTGATTCGACATGATTCTATGACCTCACTGCTAACGAGGCAGGGTTTTACGACCC
>JAYVII010000080.1:0-6848 GCA_043770395.1 bacterium
TTGAGTTTACTCGTATTCAAACTAACAAATCTTGGTATGAGCAAAAGAATGAATTGCATAGGATTGTGACGAGAAGTGTGGTGCTGGCGTAAGTCCTAAGTATAACATAGAAGCTTTTTTGTAACAAAGTATTCATCTGAAACTATTACGTTACGACGATATTTGGTAACTAGTACCATATGCCGGAGGTATTATTCGCGAATAAAAAATACATTGCAACTTCAAGGTGTCGATAAATGATTTGAGTATATTGGTATTAGATGCTATAGTAAATATATGCTTCATTTTGAAAAAGTACATAAAGAATATAAAGATGGTGTAGGGGTATTGACTGATATAGATCTCACTATTGCAGAGGGGGAATTGGTATCTATCGTTGGTCATTCTGGTGCAGGTAAAAGTACATTAATCAAATTATTACTTGGTGAAGAAAGTCCTACCACTGGCCATGTATATTTTCATGATAAATCTATAAACAAATTAAAGGGCAAAGAAATGTTGAATTATAGGCGTAAAATAGGAGTAGTATTCCAAGACTTTAGACTTATACCTTATAAAACAGCTTTTGAAAATATTGCTTTTGCTATGGAGGCGGCCGGTAAAAGTGACGAGGATATTAAAGAAGATGTGCCACATGTGTTGTCACTAGTAGACCTGGCTGATAAAATGCACAGCTTCCCTCATGAGCTTTCTGGTGGGCAGAAACAGAGAGTGGCTATAGCACGCGCTATAGTAAATAGACCAGAAATAATAATAGCCGATGAGCCCACTGGTAATTTGGATCCGGTAAATACTTATGATATAGTACAAATTTTGAAAAAGATAAATGATTTAGGTACTACAGTTGTGCTAACTACTCACAACAAAGGCATAATAGATCATTTAAATCGTCGAGTGATCACAATGGAAAATGGCAAAGTTATTAAAGACGAAAGACATAAAAAATAATAAGACTATAATTAAACATAAAAAACATGACCATAATTAAAAGAATATTTAAAGCAGGGTTTCAGGGATTTTATAGGAACAGGACAGTATCATTGTCGTCTATTTTTATGCTTATAATAACCTTATCTGTAGTGCTTTCTATATATACTATGCATTATGTTTTTTCTCACACTTTGGATTTGGTCAAGGATAAAGTAGACATAAGGGTATATATGAAATCAGAGGCAACTGATGATGACATAGCATCATTACAAAATGCCATTAAAAGTATATCAAATGTTAGGTCTGCCATGCTAGAAAGCAGAGCAGATGCATTATCTAAATACAAAGATGAGCACAAAAATGACAAAGACACGCTGAAGGCTCTCGAAGAGATCGGAGAGAACCCTTTTGGGGCTTCTATTACTATATTAGCCATAGACCCCAATCAATACGAAGGCATAGTAAAAAATATACAAAAATACGCTGACGATAGACTGATATCAACAGGTAAAAATGCAATAGATAAAATTAATTACGATGAATTAAAAGAAAGTATAAATAAATTAAATAATATAATCACCTGGATAGACACAGTCGGCATGTGGGCTGCTGGAGTGTTTATACTTATGAGCTTAATGATAGTTTATAATACTACCAGATTGGCTATATATGTGTTCCGTGAAGAAATAGGTATTATGAAATTAGTAGGAGCTTCTAATTTCTTTATACGAGGACCATTCATAGTAGAGGCAATACTATATGCTATAGTTGCAACTTTTGTAACAATGATACTATTTTATCCCTTTAGTATATGGGTAACAGAAAAGACTGCAACATTTCTAGGTGGTTTATCTATAGCAGAATATTATCAAATAAATATATTTAATATATTTTTGTTATTAATAATTACTGGAGTAACCGTGACTTCTATATCATCTTTCTTTGCCGTGAGGAAGTATTTAAAAATATAATGTCCCAAATATAGTGTCCCATCCCCCAGCCCCTTCCCAAAGGGAAGGGGAGAAACGCAAGAGGCGACCGTAGGTCGCCTCTTGCGTTTGGTATGCATGGCTCCCTCCCCTTGCGGGAGGGTTGGGGTGGGGGTTGTATTTAAATCTTTCTCAATAAATCTTCTATCTTTTGTCTATGCTTTTCTCCACGATCAAGCTTGACTTCTACATGTGGTATTATGCGTATTGGCATGCGTTTCTTGATTTCTGTTTTTAACTCTCTACGCATACGCATAGCAAATCCCACGACTTCTTCTTCATATATTTCTGGCATTACTGTGATATAGACGGTAGCATTTTTCATATCTGGAGAATAGTCAGCGTTAGTCACAGTAATCATAGCTTTACCGTTGCTTTGCCTTTGAAAAAAGTCCTGTGACACTTTTTTCAATTCTTGTACTAATTTTTTTTGTCTTTGTCCTAAATGCTCATCCATGTTTTTGTTTATTAATTAATAATAGATTTTTATTATTTGTTACTTAAAAGTATTTTCTTTTTTTCTACATTTATCAAAGTAACAATATCACCAGTTACTATATCTATTTTGCTTTCTATCATAAGCCCACAATCATTACCTTCCATTACTTCTCTAGATTTCATTTTCATTTGTTGCAATTCCATTACTTTACCATACCCCATGTCAAAGTCACGTCTGCTTATTTTTACTGTGCCATTATCTTTGAATACTCCGCCAATAACTCTACCTCCAATCACTTTTTTATCTCCATTTATACTAAATGTTTTTATAACTTTTAACTGTCCTATTACCGTTTCCATTTCTTCAAATGGCAACCTATTTTCAAATTCTTTATCAAACCATTCTGATAGTTTATATATTATGTCAAAGATTTGTGGTGAGAAACGGAATCTCTCTGCTTGTTCTTTGGCTTTATTCTCTAATTTAACTTTGAATCCCAGTATTATAGTATCTTGGTCACCGCTAGCCTGCATTATATCACCTTCTGTTATATTGCCTAAAGCTTGATTAATTATTTTGATTTTTACATCAGCAGTTTCTCTTCTTTTTAATTCATTAGCTATTACTTCCAACGTACCTTGTGTGTCAGCTTTAATTATTATTGGTATTGCCACTCTGGCATTTCTATATATTTTTGGATCAAGTATATTTTTTATTTCTAAAGATTTTTCTTCTTTTTGTAAAGATTCTATATATTTTTTATTTTCACTAGCAACAAATATTGAGCCAGTTTTGGGTATAGCATCAAAGCCTGTTACCTTTATAGCCTGACCAGCAATAGGCGAAGTAATTGCTTTACCTAGAAAGTCTTCTACTATGCGTATGGGGGCATAGCAAGACCCAGCCAACACACTTCCTGATTTTGGCAATGTGCCATCCTTCAATATAAGTGTAGCTGATATGCCACGTTTGGCATCCACGAAGCTCTCGAGCACTATGCCGGTGGCTTCTGCTGCTAAATTAGTTTTTATATCTGCTAAATCTGTAGTTAATAATATAGTCTCTAAAAGATCTTCTATACCAGTGCCTACTTTAGCACTTATACATACATAAGGTACATCTCCTCCCATGCCTTCCAAATATATACCATTTTCTATTAAATTATTTTTTGTCTTTTCTATATCGGCATTTGCTTTATCTATTTTATTTATAGCTACTATATATGGTACTTTTTTCTTATCTATGGTTTTCCAAGCTTCTATAGTTTGAGCTTTTACTCCGTCTTCAGCACTAACTATTAATATAGCTATATCAGCAATTTCTATACCTCTTTCACGCATACCTTGAAAAGCCGCATGACCTGGTGTATCAATAAAAGTAATATTACGCATACAGTGTTCATCTTTGATTGATACTTCATAAGCACTAATGTGTTGCGTTATACCTCCTGATTCACCATCGACTATATTAGTTTTTCTTATATAATCAAGCAATGAGCTTTTACCATGATCCACATGGCCCAAAACCACCACTATAGGAGTTCTATTTACAATTTGATTATTTTCTGTTTTTGACATCGTCGACATATTATAGCATATAAATTAAAAAAATGATATAATAAGCTTATGAAATACGTGTATTTAGATTATGCTGCGGGGACATCAGCCAACAGTTCATCCATACATTCCTCTGGAGTGAAAGCTAAAAAAGACTTACAAGCAGCAAGGAAGACTATGTCTTATATTTTGAATTGTCATGATTATGAAATATATTTTATGCCCAATAGTACATACAGTATAGCTACGGCTTTGACCGCCGGTAGAGATGGCACAATAATAACCAGCAACATAGAGCATAAAGCCGTACTAGATAATTTAAATAAAAATAAAACAAATATTATTTTAAATGTAGGAGAGAATGGGATCTTGGCAACTAAAGTTTTGAGAGATGTGCTAAATTCAAACCCCTCCCCAACCCTCGTCACCATCATGTATGCCAATAATGAAATAGGCACCATACAAAAATCCAAAGAATATGGTCGTATAATAGATAAATATAATAGAAAAAATAATCTTGATGCAAATAATAGAGTGCTATATCACATCGATGCTTCGCAAGCTAGCAATTATTTAGACTTGGATATCAGAAAATTAAGATGTGATATGCTCACACTTAATAGCAGTAAATGCTATGGTCCAAAGGGCATAGCCTTGCTTTATATAAAGGAAGACATTAGGCATAGAGTCACTCCACTTATATATGGCGGAGATCAAGAAAGGGGATTATTTAGTGGTACAGAAAATGTAATATCAGCAATTGCCTTCGCCGAAGCTCTCAAATATGTACAATCAATTAAAGAAGAAGAGTCTCTGAGACTATTAGCTATACGTGATACATTTATACAAATGTATACAGATGAAATGTGGGAGAGGAGGAGTTGTGGTGGTGGAGGTTGTTCATCTTGTGTCTGTGGAGAGAGACTGCTATATGGTAGCAATGAAATAAATGAAAGATTACCAAATAATATAAATATAAGAGTACCAGGAATACCTAGCGATGAAATGGTAATCAGACTGGATCAAAAAGGCTTTGCTGTCAGTCATAGGAGTGCGTGTGCGGCCGCAGGCCGCAACGATGATGGTTATGTATTAAAAGCCATAGGCGCAAGTGATGAAGAAAGTAATGAAAATATACGCATCAGTATGGGACGCGATACTACTATGGACGATATGATGAACTTATTGACTGCGATATTAGAGATTTATGATAAGTATGGAAAGAGATAACATTGATTTAAAGAGATAACGTTCATTTTTGCTATATGCAATTAAAAATAGCACTCTAATTAGTTTTCATAGAAAATTAATTAGAGTGCTATGGCCACCCACAAAGCATCAGCCCTTGTGATTGACCTCTCGATGATCAGCGCGATTAACGCGACGTGCGACACGGCCGGTGTTGCCTACCGCGATTGAACCTTTCTGTTTGAATTTGTCCTCCTTCGGTTTTGTTTTCGGTTTTGTTTTTTTGATGTTGGATTTGACAGCTGCCAACTCCAACGCCTTTCGTTTCGCTGCGCCAATCGCCATCGCTTGCTCCTGTGGTGGTTGAGATCCAGAAGTATAATAACAAATTTTTATAATTATTGCAAATAATAATTATTGTTGTATAATGAAACATATGACCACAATAACAATACCAGTAAGTCCAGAAATAATGGACTTCCTTAATGATGAAGCTTTGGAAACTGGGATAAATAATCCCGCTAATATTGTTAGTGATATTATTTTAAAATACAAAAGAGATAGATTTCTTAAAAGTATTAATGAGGCCGCCCAAGAATGTGCAAGTGGAGGAGGATACCGAGGAAATTTAGAGGATTTAATTTAGTCCTTCTATATGAAAGGTAAGTACGATTTCGTATATTCTTCTAGATTTGAAAAAGAATACAAAAAACTTAAAAAGATATTGGACGAGGAAATTCTATTGGCTATTAATAAATTTCGTCATGAGGAAAATCATAAGCAATTAAAACTACATAAATTAACTGGAGAGTTTCACGAATATTATGCTTTTTCTGTAAACTATAAATATAGAATCATGATAAAATTTGTTGGTAATGAAGTTCACTTTGTGGATATTGGTAATCACGACATATATAAATAAATGCAAATTTTATTCTAAATATGATATAATAAAACATATGACTCAATACACAATCAAAGATTACAATCATTTATTGGCAGGGGATAGTGGTACTGCGCTAGTGGGGCTTTCTGACGCTATGCTTAGCAATCATTTTACTTTGTATGCTGGGTATGTAAACAATGTGAATACTCTAATGACCAAAATGAATGAGATAAGAGTAGAGAGAATGGGTGGCACAGATACAAAAAAAGAAGAATCTGCTGAATTACACCGCCGATTCGGTTGGGAATATAACGGTATGAAATTACATGAATTATATTTTGAAAATTTAACAAAAGAAGCGAAAGCTATAGATGAAAATTTAAATATTCATAAAGCTATTTCTGAAAGATTTGGAAGTTTTGATAATTTTTTATTTAACTTTAAGAAAAATGTTGGTATGTTCCGTGGAATTGGATGGGTAGCTTTAATAAAAAGAGATGATACTTTAGGTATTATTTGGATAGGTGAGCATGATGAAGGCTTGCTAGCAAATTCCAAAATTCTTTTAATTATGGACATGTGGGAGCATGCCTATATGACTGATTATGGAATTAAGAAGGCTGACTACATCGAAGCCTTTGTCAAAAATATAAATTGGGAAGTGGTGGAGAGCCGCCTCTAATCTTGACTTCTTTCCTTATTTAATATATAAATAATTTATCAAGACTATATAATATGCAAGCAAACGACAATAATTCAAACGACAATTCAAATAATCCTTTTAAATTCTTTACTACTCGTGCGAGAGAAGCTTTTAAAAGGGCACATGAAGTAGCCATAGAAAGAGGGCAAAATAGTGT
>JAYVII010000081.1:0-2533 GCA_043770395.1 bacterium
ACTCTCAATACTTTATAAAAATCTGTGCGTAACTTTTTATCATTGACTGCTTGCTCCACCCCTCCATCCACGGTATTGATATAAGGTAAATCACGAGCACTAAATGGAAATATAATAAGTATAGCACCCAAGGCTATGAGTCCGATAATAAACTTTATTTGATCTGGAGTGCCATGTGATGACATATATAATATTATACCTTTAATTTTATTTTATTCAAAATAAAATTATTTTATAAATAAACAATTAACAAATGTTAGGACTTTTATAAAGCTTATACAATTGATATGTACTGTATGCCAGCAAAGACACCCCTGCTATGCCTATTTCTGCCCCATGTAGCGGTAATGAAGCAGCACTGACTCCTAATATACCCAAGAGTAATGATAAGGCCACCGCCCCACAAGATGCACAACCAATACCTAATATTGAAAGCGTCAGGGCAAATATATTTTTGTTTTTGTTATATTTAATTATTAATTTACCCCTATTAATATAATATTGCCAAAGCATCGCTACATTTAAGGACATTAATAAACTCATAATAATAAAAAGCCATAAAGTATATATATTAAAAGTGTATTTCAAGTCCCATAAAGTTTGATATAAATCCCAAATATTAAATCCTATTTTATATCCATCTATTATATAAGAATAATTCTGAGTGAGTAATAATAAATGTGATATTATAAAAAGTGATATTAAGAATTTTTTGATCATATATTTTTAATACAAAATGCGCTGGGAGAGAGCGCATTTTGTATTTACCAAGGGGTTGTTTGTATTAAGTATAAAACGTAATTAAACTTGAGAGCCTGTGCTAGACATATCTGCCTAACACATCTCTCTATTACATTTTAATATATATTGAAATTATTACGAGTGACTTATCCACAATGCTTCGCTAAAGCTACGCACTGCAAGCTAATACAATGGTGTAATCTCCTCCCCTACTCTTTTCTTATCTATGTACTCCTCCAAACTTGCGAGCTCGGCCTCTACGGCTTCCTCCCAACCGATACCAGTCATTTTGGCTTTACGCTTGGCCATATAGTTAATATAGGTAGTGTATATCAGCTCAGGATTGGCGGATAACATCTTGTACAATACCACCTGATCCTCTATAGAAAGCTTCATAATACCCAGTTCAAAAGCGCGTATTTCTTCATACGTCATCTCTGTGCTATATAATAGGTCTTTGAGCTGTTTAAGTATTTGCATGTTGATTAATATACACTATCATTTTATTACACTTTAGTCAAATCACAGTCTATTTGTATTATGCTGCCATTAATGTCGTGACCACTGGGGAATTAACCCTTATATTTTTAGCTCCTATGCTATTGCTAGCATTAAAAAAATCCTGATTAGCAGCATCAGCAAATCTTGCATTAAAAATTCTATTAATCTCTTCATCTGTCAAGCTCATCTCTGTAACAGTAAGACCATCTTTTAAATCTTGAGAACTTTCAGCATATAGATTATTATCATTATCTGAATTTAAATTTTGGACTTGAGATGGATTCATGATTTTAAGATTTATTTATTAGTAAATTATTTCTAACTTGTATATAAGTATACTCCCAATAAAAATAAAATACAATATTTATTTTTATCTAATTGTGTGTTATAATACATTTCACATTATTCTTGTTTCTTAAGCTAGAATAAATGACAAAATAATAATTTGGCGGATCGTCTAATGGTAGGACAGCAGCCTTTGAAGCTGTTTATCTAGGTTCGATCCCTAGTCCGCCAGCCAACTTGAGCGTAGCATGAGATACTTATTATGAATTACACTAATTTAGTTAACATAGGTCTTAGAGATTATTTAAATACCTATTTTTTTTATAAAGAATGGTACAGAGAGACATACCTTGAGAGACTAGACACTTTCGTAGCTTGTAAAAGTGACGAACAAAAAAACATTCTTATTAAGAAGTTTGAACATCTTACGGATCATGTAATTATTAACGATCATCTTTATGAGTTAATGATCGGAGCTGTATTTCACCCTAATGGTGCATTTCAAAACGTTACTCTTGGTTCTTCGCCAGACATTATAGATCAAGGAGTAAATATAGAAATAAAAAATATAAACTCTGAACCTGAAGAAATTGAACGTGTAAAAATAATGATTCCAAATACAGTCTCATATGGTCCTTTTCCAAGTGATTCTGATTTTGAAAATCGCCTTAGGAAAAAGTTTTTACTCCGAGTAGACCAAGGCAAAAAACAAATTCAAAATAAAGGTATAATTTATATTATCTGGGATACATCTCTTAAGGGGTCAACCGAAAGAATACCAAAAATAGAAAAACTGTTCAGGAACTTATGTGTAGAAGAAAAGAAACTGTCTCCGGACGTTACAATTGTGACTTTTGATTTTGAAAAATTAAGAAGATTAGTTTCTAATACATAGAAAATACAAACCGTAGCATCCTTGTCCGGTTACTTATCAATATTCGTAAGACGCAGAATATGATACAATTATAACATATGAAATACAAAAAACTTGAAACAACTGTAGAAC
>JAYVII010000082.1:0-6657 GCA_043770395.1 bacterium
ACAAAGTTTTTAACTTTTTTGATAAATTAGAAGATAATGTACGATCCTTACTTTCTAGAGCCCCCATTACCTATTCTCTTTTGGGTGGTACAGGTATTGTGCTTTTTTGGCGAGGACTATGGTATACGGCGGACTTTTTACAGTCAGATACTTGGTGGGGGTCTATACTATTTTCTGGTCCTGGATCGCTATTATTGGGTCTTATTATATTATTGATTACTGGACTATTCGTGTCGGTATTTATAGGTGAATCTATAGTAATGTCAGGTATCAAGAATGAAAAGAAAATAACAGAAAAAACAGAAGAAGAAGTAAAATTGGAAAGAGATTTCTTAATCAATATGGATAAAGAATTAAAGCACATAGAAAAAGATTTACACGAACATAGCGGCATCAAACACTAAAACATATATTCATAATGATCTTTGTTTTCTACTATATGCGTAAGTAATTTTCTCATTACTGATGATGCTCCTATCAAATTATTTACATCACCATTTTCCATTATGACTACAAAGGCGTATTTAGGTTTATCATAGGGGAAATATCCCATAACCCAGGAATTTACCCTGTCCTTACGTACACCAAGCTCAGCCGTACCACTTTTAGCAGCTACATTTATGCCATTTACATATAAAGATCTGACAGTACCTACATTTTGATCTGTGACCGCCAATCTCATGCCTTCTCTGACTACATTTAATTTATCTAAGTCTAAATTTATATAAACTTTATCTGTGCTGGTTCCATATATGCGTGGAGTTGGTAAATAAGAACCATTGGCTAGGAGTGACAGCGAGCGAGCTAATTCTATTGGTGTAGTTTGATAACCATATTGACCTATAGAAGTATTATAAGTATCTCCTAGCCTCCAATTGCCATCTTTATACTTTTTTTCTTTCCAAGCTTTATTTGGTATATTGCCAACTTTTTCTCCATTTATGTCTATATTTGTACTACTAGCAAAACCAAACAATGACATATATTTGTATATACGATCTATGCCTAAGCCCTCTTGATCACCATATCCACCACCTATTTGATAAAAATATTCGTCAGACGAAACCGCTATGGCATGTCTCATGTCTACATAGCCATGCACTTTCCAATCTTTAAAAACTGCATCAGGACCACCATACATATTTTTAACTATTATTTTACCTTTGCTTAAAATACTTTTATATTCATCTATTAAATTTTCTTTCAATGCACCATAGGCCATGAATGGCTTGACCGTTGACCCTGGGGTATAGAGTCCCGCTACTGCACGATTAGAAAATTTATTATCTTTGTCTTCCAACCAATTATTAATCATATTTTTTTCTTCTGTAGTACTACTATTGGTCATAATATTATTATTATATTCTGGATAGCTTACGAGAGAAACTACAGATCCGTCATTCACATTCATAATCACTGCTGCACCACCATGAAAACCTTTTTCAATTGCTAATTCCTTTATATATTTATATAATTGTGATTGTACTTTGCTATCAATATTTATATTTAATTCTTCTCCATCTTTACTTTCTTGCGTGACTTTACCAGGCAATATATCACCAGTTGCACTTACTTCATATATATGTGATCCAGCTTTACCATTTAATTTATTTTGATAGTACTTTTCTAATCCATCTCGACCTATATATTCACTCTGCCAAAAGACTCCTGATTTATCTATTTTAGGATAGCTCACATAACCAAGTAAATTACTAAACCCTTCACTCTCTATATAATTACGCTTTATAATCTGAGTATTGGTGGATACACTATTCCAAGTCAACAATACACCACTCCTATCATATATAGGTCCACGCTTTGGGAATATAGGCGAAGATCTGAATTTGTTTCTCTCTGCCAACCGTACATAATGCTCACTGTTTATAATTTGCATATTATACATTTTGTACAAGAAAAAAGACAATATAAATAATATAAATATAGACATAATATAAATAGACTTTTTGTCTAATACCTTTGACAAAGATCCTTCCATTTGCTGTAAATTAAAATTAGCCAAATTACTCACATCTATGAGTATTTCTTCTGGATTTATTTCTCCTAAATATTTATTTTTTTTATTTCTCATTTTTATTTTTTACTTCTTTTATTTTTGCTACTCTTGTGTATTGTTATCTGAAATATTCTCTAAATTTTATATAAAGCAAATGTATTATAAATATAATCACAATATAAACAGGCCACCTATCACTATATAATAAATCTATACTTGTGGCTACTATGTAAAGAATGTATATTATGTATTTCATATTTATTTTTTAATTTGTTCTGCAAATAATTTCGCTATTTATCTACAAAAAATATAGTTTGTGTAGAAGGATTATATTTACCTTTTATATGTATCAGGGATACATCTTCATCTTTTTGTTTTTCTATTACAACTATTTCTCCTATAATCATGCTTACGTCATCTGCATAATACACTTCTGTCCTTAACAAAGACTGATAGTCAGGTAAATTATCTATTAAACTATTCTTGACCTTGGCTATAAATTCACCACCGCCATTTCCTATCATATTTATTTTATCATGAGTACTTTTTAATATACCCACCACTTCATTTCCTTCTCTAGACAAAAGATCAACCGTAGAATTACTATTATGTATTTCTATTATATTCCCTACTGGTTGCCTGCCTCTAGTATACACTATTGCACCATCTTTTATGCCATCTCTATACCCCACATTTATAATAAAGCTATTATAAATTAAATTATCTTTACTGCCCAAGCTGTACCCAAGCACACTATCTATATTACCATTTTCACTTTCTAATTGTTTCAAACCATATTCTGTTATTTTGTGTTGAAGTAAAGATACTTTATTTTCTAAATATACATTATCTATATTGAGGTTTTTTATATTATCTTTCAAACTTTTTCTGTCTACTATGTATAAATTTATATCTGACCATATACCAGTATCAGTTTTTATAAAATATTTACTAACAAAATTTTCAAATTGAGGTGAAGTAAAACTTTTTATTTGTGGCCAAAAAAAACTTAAAACAACAAGCAAAAATAACTTAATATAAAGTTTATTATTTTTATTTTTTGATTTTTTAGCGTAGTATGGCTGCATTTTCTACATCTATCATCAGACTTTCATAATCTTCGATATTGTCTAATATTATACCACAACCTCGCACTACGGCGCCCAGTGGATTCTCAGCTATTTTAACAGACAATTTTAATTGCATTTCAATCAATGTATCCAATCCCTTTATCATCGCTCCTCCACCTGTCATAACTATGCCATTTTTCATAACATCTGTTAATATTTCTGGAGGAGTATTTTCTATTACTTCCCTTATACTATCTACTATATATGATATAGTCTGATACATTGCCCCCCTCACATCATTGTCAGTCAAGATTATTTCTTTGGGTAATCCAGTTACCAAGTCGCGCCCCTTGACTACTGCCTCGGCGATGTCTCCTATAGGCATAGCGCTACCTATAGACATTTTAATTTTCTCAGCAGTTTTTTCTCCTATAGATATTTTATATTCATCTCTAATAAAAGATATAATGTCACTAGTTAATTTATCTCCTGCCAGCTTGATACTTCGTGATTTCACTGTACCACCCAAAGATAGCACCGCTATGTCAGTAGTGCCACCACCAGAGTCAACTATCATCACTCCTTCCGCTTCATGTATATTCAGCCCTGCTCCTATAGCCGCTGCTATAGGCTCTTCTATTATATGCACCTCACTTGCCCCAGCAGCTATAGCTGCGTCATACACCGCCCTAGTCTCTACATTTGTTATTTCGCATGGTATGCCTATAACTACTCGTGGACGCAAAGCTTTTTTCTGCATATTATTTGCTTTGTTTATCAAATAAGCCAACATCTCTTCTGTTATTTCATAATCACTGATTACTCCATCTACTATTGGCCGTACTGTACGTATATGCTGTGGGGTACGACCTATCATATTTTTGGCCTCCATGCCTACAGCCACTACTTTTTCTGTTTTATTATTGACAGCCACCACTGATGGTTCATTAATAACCACTCCTAATCCTTTTACATATACCAATATATTAGCCGTACCCAAATCTATACCTATATCATTTCGTAGAGATGACAATTTAGTATTCTGTATTATTTTAGAAAATAGTTTATTGAATATCATGAGTATATTTCTATAATACCATAAAAATAGGGGATTTTCTATTTGACATTAGTATAATAAGTTTTACTTACAAATAATTTATACTTCTGAAGTACACTCTTTATTTAATTGTCATCACTAAAAATAGCGACATACTGCAAATCATTGGCGGTCTCTTTTTAAAGGCATCGAATTCGACCCCTTTGGTATAATTCACGTCATCACAAACATATTAAAAGCCTTATGCAATATAGACTTTTTCAACTCCCTAATGCTTCCAAGCTTTTGTATTTGGGTTGTGGGTGGTATAATTAAAATATGAAAATAATTTACACGGCCTTGTTTGTAAAAAATAGAGAAGAATTGTTGAGTAAGTTTAAACCTAAACATACAAAAGTTTTTGCTCACCATGCAACCATAGAATGGAAGCCTTGCGATTTACTTGGCATAGAGGTTGGTAGAGAAGTAAAGTTAAAAGTACTTGGTAGGGTAGTTGACGACAAGGGAGAGGCTCTGATCGTAGAGAGAGATAAAATCAAAAAGCCATTTCCACATATCACGCTTTCGTGTGTCGAGGGTGTGATGCCGGCATATTGCGAAGAGATGATAGAAAGAGCCACAACAAATAATACTGTAGAGATTTTCGATAAACCTATAGAAATAGCTGTAATTGAAGGATATTTCGACGGTGTCGATAAATATTAATTTGTGTTATAACCAAAATATGAAAACTTACAAGACTTTCTACCTTAACTTCTTCCAAGCTTTTTCTATACCTTGTATCAACAAATCTATATCATCTTTAGTATTATAAAAATATATGCTGGCGCGGGTCAATGCGATTTGATTTATAAAATTCATATATATAGGAGCACAATGATGCCCAGCCCGCACAGCTACTCCATTATCACTGAGTATGTGAGCTATGTCGTGGGGATGTAGCACGGGCCCCATTTTATTTGTCCCATCCCCCGGCCACTTCCCAAAGGAAAGAGGAGACACTGAAAAAGAAACAATACCCACATTGTATTCACTATCACTGGTATACAATTTTATATATGGCAGAGTCGACAATTTTTCTATCATATAGACATGCAAATCTTTTATATGAGCTTCTATATTTTTAAGCCCTATACTTTCTATATACTTTATAGCTGCACCCCACCCTATCACGCCAGAGATATTGGCCGTCCCCGCCTCAAAGGCCATCACATCTGATCTGTATTGTGCATCATGCTCTGTGACTTTAGATACCATGCCGCCTCCATATATATGTGGTTTTAATTTGCGAGACAATTCTCTTTTAATGTAAAGCATACCCACTCCCGTAGGGCCACACATTTTATGAGCTCCGGCCCACATAGCATCGACGTCTATATTTTTAATATTTATTCTATGATGCCCAAGTATCGCTGTAGCGTCACTAATTATAAATGGTCTCTTAATATTTTTTTCTTTACATATTTTATTTATAATATTTATATGCAACTCCATATCAAATATTTCTCCTGTCACATTGCTAGCCATAGTCATATTTATAATTTTAACTTTTTCATTCAGCGCTTCTGACCATATTTTATAAAGCATATTTACAGTTTCATCTTTGTTGGCTAGGCTATTTTTGCTATTTAAATTATTTTCTATTCTATTTTTACCATCAGTAGAATTTGAAACTTCTACTCTCTCGGCTTTGCCGAGTGACTCATTGTATACCACTTTATATTCTTTCTGTTCGCGCGAATGATCTATATATATTATATTTAATTTTTTCCTTTTAGCTAATTCTATAATAGGTAAAGCTATAGAATTATGTTCATAATAAGTTGTTATTATACTATCGTTACTTTCTTTTTTTTCTTTACTGTCACCTTCGTCCCACTTGATATATTGCTCCAGCATATATATTAGCATATTACTCGATAGCGTAGATCCAGCCGTCAATATTATATCCTCACTATTGGCCGCTATCATATTGGCAACAGCAGACCTGACTTCATCATAAGCCGTTGAAGCTTTCTCACTCATTGCATATACACCTCTGTGTATGTTGGCTCTGTAGCTATGATAATATTCGTCCATATCCTCGACCACCACATCAGGCGTCTGCGAACTAGCTGCATTATCCAAATAAGCAAACTTATCACCAGTTACAACCTTACTATCTATAACATTGTTTATTACATCCTTTGATGAAGACGTAACTTTTTTGCTATTTAAATTTTGGTCTATATTTCTAAAAAATGTAAAGTCTTCTCTATTCATATTTTATATAATAGCATAATTGAGAACTTTTTGTTCCTCTTTAGTTAACAATTTGTTGTTCTACCTTAACAGACTCTCCACATACAAATTCTCAGCCTCTATCTCATCGAGTCCATGCATCAGCATATAAAATCTTTTTTTATTATCTATGCGAGTAATGGACATACTGTGTGTGGACTCTATCAAATTATTTTCTATTTCGAGCATCGGTATTGCATCCACTTCGCTCCTAGTATCCATCATTATGAAATGCA
>JAYVII010000083.1:0-6646 GCA_043770395.1 bacterium
CCCACCTTTTGTATTATTATTTCAAAGTCACCGTCGCACCAGCCTCATCAAGTTTCTTTTTGAATTCCTCAGCTTCAGCTTTCTTCATACCAACTTTCAAATCTATTGGAGCTCCATCTACTAGATCTTTAGCATCCTTTAGTCCCAAAGCCAATACTTCCTTTACTACTTTCATTACACCGATCTTTTGCTCTCCAGCAGCTGCCAAGTGTACTGTATATTCGGTTTTCTCATCAGCAACCTCAGCCGCAGGAGCGGCTCCAGCGACAGCCACAGCAGCAGCTGATACGCCAAATTTCTCCTCTATAGCCTTGACCAAATCATTAAGTTCAACTACAGTCATGCTGTCAATTTTGTTCAATATGTCTTCAAATTTTTCCATATATTTCTTGTCCACCATAATTTTAATGACGGTGGGATTTTTAAATTTTTACTAATAAATAATTATGCTTTCTTTTTTGCTACTTCATTGATAGCGATAGCAAACTTCTGCATAGGACTCTTGAGCAAGAAGGCAATTTGTGATATTAATACTTCACGTGAAGGTATATTTGCAATAGCCTTCATGTATAGCGCATCTCTATATTCACCACCCCATACTCCACCCAATATAGCAAAGGTTTCTTTATTCTCTTTAGCAAATTTGGCTGCTTCACGAGCAGGACCCATTTCGTCTACACCGTATAGCACTGCTATCTCGGCATTTACTGTTGGAGCAACACCTGTAAATGATTTAGACTCCAAGGCCTTTTGCCACAGAGATTTCTTCACTACACCGTATCCTAATCCTTGAGAGAATAAACTTTTACGTAATATGTCTTGCTTTTTGACCGGAAGGCCTTTATAGCTGACATATACCAATGACTTAGCATTATCAAGCAAATTTTTATAGCCTGCAATAAGCTCAGCTTTTTTATTTTTTGTTAATGCCATATTTTTAATTGTCCTTCTAACTGAGATAGTTCAATTGTCTATAAACAAAAAGTTTATGAACATATTGAAACCTCCGCAGGTCTTATGGTGATTCACTTGGGTTTACCAAGTTCACACCGCCTACTTCTTCGGGAACTTTCATATAATATCAGAAAATAAGAAGTAAAGCAAATTTAATTTGAGTACCTTCAACAACTAATCGCAATACTAATATGTATTCTCATCTCGCTTTTTAACATCTATAATCTGTGGCTCATCACTAACTTTTTCAAAAATTATCCTATGATCACCAACTCTTGCTCTATATACATTTCCCGTTCTCTTTAACTTCTTTATATCAAGACCAATCAAGTCAGAATTTAAAATTCTTACAATTATCTCTCTAATCCTCCGCCTATCCATGTCATCAAGCTTGGCTAAATATTTTATAATTTTATCTGCCATCTTTTTTATTTACTAAGCTCTCTTCATATTGATTTATAATTTTTAAAAACTCTCTCATGGGAATTCCCCCTTCTTTTTTAAAAGAAAGTACTGTCTTTGATTTTTTCAAATCATCCATGTCTTCATCTGTTGCTATGGGTACGCTAGAAAGATCATAAAGTCGCGGCATGGCAATATTAAAAACTGGCTGATTCTTACGAAGTACTGTGAAGCTTTCTCCCTTTTTTACTTTATTAATATATTTAGTTGTATTAAGCCTAAATTCCTTAAGACTTATTATATTTACTTCTTGTATCATAAACTTAAGTTTATCTTAAGTTAAACTTAAAGTCAATTTCCACTTCAGAGGGCGCATGTATTGAGGAGAGAGATTGTTCCCCGTACCATATGGCACGGGATTATCCATACACCCTCTGAAGTAGGCCGAAATCCATAACCACGCATGCGGGGTTGGGACTTCGACCTTGAAAGTCATATTTTGGAAATAGTACTTTTACGTCTGATGTACCAAAAAATGACAAGTAGGCCCAGTGTCAAAATAACTTTTATGCTTGACTCTGGTATGGGTGTGGCAATGCGGCACCACCTGCACGACAGTCTATTTCTTTCTCTATCAAAACTAAAGTTATTTAGACCTTCGTGTATGATAAGGTTTGCAATTTGTCTTCCTCTCCCTGTTACCACAAAGAGTATAGCTGAGCTACCAGGTCCATCAATAACACCGTAGGAAGAACAACACAACGCAAAATATAAGTTAGTCCCCCAAGTATCAATTTCAGTCAGACCATATTTATATTGACTATCACTTTCCCCAGATAAAGCCATAAAAGAGTATACCAATTCAACATCTGTAGCAGGATCTATGTTCCCAAATCTTTGCTCAAAATAATTTCTTGGTTCCGATGCATATTCGCTATTCCACACCATTCTAAAGTGTGCCAATGCATCCAGCACATCAAGTAACGAAGTTGCAGAAGTTCCAAAAGATTGCAGACTTAGTAGACAAGTAACAAGAAAACTCTTTAACCCTTTCATCTCAGACTCCTAAAGTAAGCCACACAAATGTGCAACATGTTTATATCACACCCCAACATCATAATAGCATATATGGAAAAAACTAAACACAAGAGCGAGCCTGAGGCTAGCTCTTGTGTTTAGTTTTTTGATAAAGGATACCTAAAATACTATTACCACGCGAAGTGGGCAAAGGCTTTGTTGGCTTCGGCCATTTTGTGTGTATCTTCACGCTTCTTGACTGCTGTACCCTCACCTTTACTGGCAGAGATAAGCTCATCTCCTAATTTCTTATACATTGGAGCACCTTTCTTATTCTTGGCTGCTGTCAATATCCAACGTAGCGCCAGCATGAAGCGTCTCTCGGCGCGTACCTCACGAGGCACTTGATAATTGGCACCACCAATACGGCGGCTACGCACTTCGATATTGGGGCTAGCATTCATCACTGCTGTACGGAATACTTCTAGCCCTTCTGTATTGGTCTTCTCTTTAATATATTCAAATGATTTATAAACTATAGCTCTGGCTATGTTTTTCTTACCACTGTCCATAACATAATTGATAAGCTTTTCTATTTCTGTCGACTCATGCCTGATGTCAGGCTTGACTATATTTCTATTTTTAACTGGTTTACGCATATATTTATTTTATGTAATTTCTTCCCGCAAGCTCGGTACTACATTTATATTATTAATTGCTTGACTATTTCTTCGCTGCCACCTTACCTGCCTTTGGTCTCTTGGCCCCGTATAATGAGCGACCTTGGCGTCTGGCATCTACACCTGTAGCGTCCAGACGTCCGCGTACTATGTGATAGCGCACACCAGCAAGGTCCTTCACACGCCCACCCCTTATCATCACCACTGAATGCTCTTGTAGCTTATGTTTCTCACCTGGTATGTATGCAGTCACCTCGTGACCATTTGTGAGGCGTACACGGGCAATTTTGCGCAAAGCAGAGTTAGGCTTCTTGGGTGTAGTGGTAGTGACTTTGACACATACACCACGCTTGAAAGGTGCATTGTAATAATTAGGTTTATTAAGTATAGCATTCCATCCCTGACCCATAGTGATAGAGCGTGAGCTGCGAGCTACTTTATTTCTAGGCTTCTTAACTAATTGACTGATTGTTGGCATAATTTTTATATTTGCATATCATACTATATTTTGAATAATATTGCAAATTAATTATTCTTGACCGACTATGACATCGCGTATTATGTCATGCCGCGAATCGTATATGTAAGCTTTTTTATTATAAATTATTATGAAATCCCCTTCTTCTATGCCTTTGTAAAAGCTATTTTGCTCTCTCAATGTCTCTATATTTGATATACGTATTATTTTCTTTGGGTCACCTTTGGGGAGTATTATATGTGAGCCCAAGCGTGACAACACATCCGCATTGCTAAGTCTTTCTATAGACCATTTCTTATAACCATCAGAGACAAGCCAAATTAGCCCTATAAACAAGGTAAAAATCAATATATAAGCAAATAGTTTACTCCAAATAATTGTCTTTTTCTTTATGGACATACTAGTATAATTCTATTATACACCATATTTTGATTTTCTTATGTGTAAAAAGATAAACTAATTATATTTCTACTTAAAGTTCCCAAACGTATTTTATATTTATCTTTCTATCAGGTATTTTATACTCTGAGTTTTCTTTAATATCATTTACCAGAATTTCATTATTATTTAAGGCTATGTTTATGTTTTTTTCTACCTCAAACACGTATACAGTTAATTTCTCACAATCAAGCTCTTTACTGGCTTCAAATAAAGCCGTCACTTCTCTATTATAATTTTGATCATTTAAGCTGAAGCATACCTGCACCAACTCCAAAACTTTTCCATTTTTAGATAAAACAAAATCTACTTCTTTGCCATTTTTAGTTTTATAATAGTTAATAGAGAGATTTTCTTGTGTTACTTTTTTATAAAGCTCACAAGCTACAAAAACTTCTGACTGTTTGCCTTTATCATCCGTAGGACTATCCTTTTTAACATTATATATGCTTATATCACTTGGGTATATTTTCTTATAGCTAGCTATCCTTTCTTTGGCTTTTATACTATATCTATTTACATGTATAATAGAAAACACTTCTTCTAAATAGTCTATATATTTTATTATAGTCCCTTGGCTTATTTGTAGCAATCTTTCCAGCGATCGTGAAGTTACTGGTGTGGCTGGACTTTTAAATAAATAGTCCGAAAGCGACTTAAGCTGTGAGTAATTTCTTATTTTGTATCTATCTACCACATCTCGCAATATCACAGAGTCCAGCAAAGTGTTTATATAATTTTGATTACCTGAACCATTGTGCGTCCCAACATAACTTTGTATCATCTCTGGATATCCGCCTGTAGCTATGTATTTCTGATACGAATCTATACCTCTCTGTAGATTAAGAGCTTGTATATATTCTAAATAAGAAAAAGTATTAATATGTATAGCTATGTGGCGACCAGTGAGTGCAGTAGACAATTCACGACTGAGCAGTTTAGAATTTGAACCTGTTATTATTACATTTTTACCTAGTCTATGTAATTCATTTACTAGGTATTCCCATTTATCAAGGTTTTGTATTTCGTCAAAAAAGTATATATCGACATGTTTATATATTTCTTTCAACCCTTCAAGCAAGAGATTATGATCTTGTATTTCTGATAAAGCTTTACTGTCAAAATTTAAATAGGCTACATTTTTACCATGACACATAGATCTAGCAAAGGTCGACTTGCCTGCGCGCCTTGGGCCTAGTATGACTTTAACCAGTGGCGACTTCACATACTCTTCTTTTTTATTATCCAAATATCTAGGCATATACTCTCTCGCTCCGAGTATAGTGAACTCGTCCTTCTGTTTCAATATCTCATTATTTATAGTATTTTGCATAGTTTTTAAGGTTATAATCAGCAAATATCATTAACTTTGCTTATTATAGCACTATCTACTAAGCAAAGTCAAGAAGAAACACAGCGACCGCTTCGCGGTCGCTGTGTGTATTTCAAGGTAGAACTCAGGTAATTTCACTTGACTTTTATTTTAAATAGATTATGCTTAAAAGCATAACTACGAAAAAGATCCTGGTACAGGCGCACCCTCATCAGGAGCTTTTTCATTTGGCGTACACCTCTTTTCTATCTCCAATCTTGATTACTTCAATGATGAACATGTCGTCATGTTTGTTATAAATTATCCTGTAATTTCCAACTCTCAACCTATAGTCGCCGTCAGTTCCTGAGAGATGTTTTATATCTAAATTTTTTTCATTCGTTAATAATTGACTAATTTTTAGCAATATCCTTTCTCTGTCTTTCTGTTGAAGTTTGTCGAGGAACTTCTCTGCTTGCTTTGTATATGCAATTGTCCAGATCTTATTGCCTGATTCCATATTTGGCAAGTAAAGCTTCGTGGGTTATATAGCCTTCTTTTCTTGCTCTTGCTTTAATAGCCACAAGACTCCTCCTCTCTGCAGGAGTCAATACTTCAAAGCCACGACTAAGCATCTTCACATGGCTCTCAAGTGAAATAGGCATCTTTACTAAAATAGTATCTTTAGTTTTGTCTAAGATTTTTATCATACCCTAATTATATATCTACCCCCATCAAAAGTCAACGAAACGTCGGCGACCACACGTTTCGTCAACACCACACATGCGCGGCCTCCGGCCGCGCATGTGTGGTGTTTTAATCTACTTTATTTTACAAACCTAGCCTTTAGCATAAAGCCTACCCGGGGAATCCAAAAGATTTAGTCTCACTCCAAACTTCTGCTCCACCGTTTTTTGTATCTCTCAATACAAATTTATAATAAATATTAAGTGGTATTGGATTGGTGTAAGGATATACAGGTACATAACCAAGGTCTTGGAAGCTAGTTATATTTATCTGTCCATTTGATCCAGTAAATCTATATCCTGAGCCACCTTTTACATATGGGTCTGAACCTACGCCAGAATACGTCTCTGCTGCTTTACCACTAAGGTTGAATAGGTATTTACTGCAGTCTTTTCTATAGCCTCCGGTTTCCAAACAGTCCGCAGTCCTTAATTCTACGTCAAGCACCAATCCATCTCTATAATTTTGTATTTGATATAAGTATGCCGAGGCTATAGTATATCCAGGTAATTGATTAGAAGAAAAAGAAGAAGTTACCGTTGGCTTCACACTCATCATCGGCACATATACCGAATAAGTATTACTATTGTCGGTGCCATTACCAGCAATATATACATT